>NZ_FQZG01000056.1 GCF_900141915.1 Tessaracoccus bendigoensis DSM 12906
ACCCGCTCACTGACCATCCGCGAGGACCTGACGCGCCGCGAACCCGACAGGTCTGATCGGGCGGAGGATCTGGCACTCTCCCACTATTTTCTGTGCAAGGTGGACCAGCCGAATGCGAACCTGCATCGGCAGGCCGTGCAGCAGGTACTCGACCCCTTCGAGAAAGCCGGAGCGCTCTCCAGGCAGGGCGAGAGATTGATGGCATGGGCGCGCAACGACTCCCCGCCGTAAGCCAAAGTCTCCCCTGGCACTTGTTCGGCGTCGAAGTGGACCCCGCAGCGAGGTCGGTCCGCATGCGAGGGAAGGGCAATGACGCCGGGACCGGCTCACCCGCAGCCGCCATCGCGGCCCAGAAGCCCGACGCCGCGTCGGCCAGCAGGGCGTCGTTGACCGTTGCCCCATCCGGCGCGCGGCCCTCGGCCGTTCGAGGTCGGTCGTCAGGAAGGCGACACCGCGATGCCGGCCGCGTTCTCCGAGCGGCATCGTGGGCTCTGCTCGTCTTGGTGCGCTGGTGGGTGCGGCTTACCGCGGAGGGGAGTTTGCGTTGTGGGCACTCGTCGAAGAGCAGCGCCGTCGCCGGGGACGCGCTCAGCCGAGATCAGTTCAGGGCCAATGCCACTGCGTCGTCGAGGTTCGAGCGTCGCTGTAGCCAGGTCTCCGCGGTGACCCAGCCCGTCGCGTAGTCGAGTTCGCCGTCCGGATCGATGATCGCCAACACGGCGTCGCGGCCGAGGACCCGCTCGGCCTGTTGCGCTGCCGCCAGGTCTGCCATGGCGTAGGCGATCAGCCGGTGGCGCTGCGATTCGAGGGGTTGCAGGTCGGGCCCCGGGTAGACGATGAAAGCGTCGCCGCTGAGGAAGCCGCCGCCCGCGCTGGTGTCGCGGAACGGGTCGATGGCCGAGCGCGACAGCACCGCGTTGTAGAAGTTGAAGCCCCAGTGCAGGAAGCCGACGGCGCGCGCCTTGTACAGCTGCCAGCCGAGCGCGCGGGTGCGCACGCCTTCCTGTGCGATGAACCGGTTGGATACCTCCCAGCTCTGCACGATGCAGTAGTAGACCCAGTCGGGCTCGATGCCCGCCGCGCGGAACGTGGGCACCGCGTCGGTGGCGACGATCGGGGTCGGCACGTGCTCGGCGAAGGCGGGCTCCGACAGCGCGTCGATCATCCGACAGCCGTCGATAAGGTCGCTGACTAGGGCTTTACCCGCCAGCCAGCTGGGTAGCTGGGATTCGCTCGGTTCATCGGAGATGTGGAAGAACGTGTTGGCCAGCCCGACGCGGGCCCCGAAGTAGTCCTTCAGGAAGGGCAGCACCTGCCCGAGGAAGTCGGCGTAGGCGGGGTCGTCGGCCTGGGTGTGCCAGCCGAACAGCTTGACCGGCTCACCGTCGACGTCGACCCACACCTGCGGCGCGTTGCCCGCGCCCCACTGGGTGAACAGGTGCGGCACCTCGACCTGCGAGAAGCCGGCCTCGGCGAGTAGCCCCATCCAGCGGTCGAGCCGTGCGTGGCCGAACTGGTACACGCCGTCGACCAGCGCGATGTCGAGCAGTTGGGTGGTGCGGCGGTCGATGCCGGCGTCGGTGTCCAGCGGGGGTGTCCAGACGGGGGTGAGCACCATCGTCGCGCCGAGTCGCCTGAGCGAGCCGAGTTGGTTGGCGATCGCCGTCCAGTGGTCCTCGCTCCACGTCTCGACTCCGGAGTAGGTGGCCAGGCAGTCGGCGTGGAACCATTGCGCCACGCTCAGCTCGGGATCGACGGCGGGCCGGTCGACCGTGCGCACCTCGACGGTGTGGTCAAGGGCGACCTGTTCGCCGTCATACACGCGGATCCGCAGGTCGTCGCTCGGCAGCACCACGTCGACCCAGACGCTGTGCCACCCGACGTGCCGGGCCATGGTGTGGGCGCCGTCCGGGCGTGGGCGGAGCAGGTCGGGCAGCAGGCCGGGGGTCTCCGTGACGAAGCCGGTCGAGTGTTCGGGCCAGCACGGGGTCTGGGTGGGGACCAGCTCAACGTCGAAGAGGCTCAGGCGCTCCGCTCCCTCGACCTCCACGCGAACCTGGTTCTCCGGGCCGCTGCGGTTGGTCGACGGCGGCAGCCAGGCGACCTGGAGAGAGACCCGCTCGCCGGACCAACCAGTGAGAGAGGTCAAGGGCGTCGTTGGCGTCCAGTCCGCGGTGACCTTGGCCATCGAGTGCGTGACGACGGCGGTGACGGTGTTGCTCATGGCCACCATCATTGCCTGCACCGGCCCGCCGTGGCATGTCGCGCTCAAGGCGGGCGCGAAGGCGAGCGGCTATCCTCGTCGGGTGATCATCGCGGCGGCCGACGGCTCCTCCCTCTCCAACCCGGGGCCAGCCGGGTGGGCCTGGTACATCTCCGACGACGCCTGGGCGGCTGGCGGCTGGGAACACGGCACCAACAACATGGGCGAGCTGATGGCCGTCCTCGATCTGCTGCGCTCCACCTCGCACGTCGACGAGCCGCTGAAGATCCTGTGCGACTCGCAGTACGTGATCAACTCGCTGACCAAGTGGCTGCCGGGTTGGAAGCGGAAGGGCTGGCGCAAGGGCGACGGGAAGCCGGTGCTCAACGTCGAACTCATGAAGGATCTCGACGCCGAACTGGGAGGCCGCGACGTCACCTTCGAGTGGGTGAAGGGGCACGCCGGGCACGCCATGAACGAGGCCGCCGACGTGCGGGCCCGGGCCGCGGCCACCGCCTACCAGGCCGGTCGACAGCCGGATACGGGGCCGGGTTTCCCCGAGGTCGCGCGGCCGACGGCGCGCACCGACTTCGCCGTCGGTCAGGTCGACGAGCAGCCCGACCTCTTCTCCGAGGCGCCCTCCGCCGAACCGGCGCCGCGCGCCCTCCCCGGCAGTGCCGCACCCCGAGCCAAGGCGGCCGTGGTCAGGGCGGTGAAGGCGCTGACGGCCGACCGTGCCTCTGTACGGCTGCATCCCGACCTGCTCGTGGTAAGCGGGGGAGTCGAGTCGGGGCGGCTCGGCTGGGACGACGGCGTCGAGATCGGGTTGCTCGCCGTCGACGCGGTGGGAGAGGAGGCCTGCCTGGCTCGCGCGACCGTGGACGGCAGAGCTGCGGTGCTCCTCTGGCAGCAGGTCCCGGGCGCCTGGGCGCTGCGTCTCGTGGCAGACTGACCAGCGTCGCAAGAGAAGTGGAGAGCCACGCATGATCGAGATCCTGAACGCAGCCCAACTGGAGAAGGCCCGCGTCACGGGCGCCTTGGTCGCCGACATCCTGCAGGCTTGCCGGGCTGCCGCGGCACCGGGGGTGAACCTTCTCGACATCGACCGGCTGACGAAGGAGATGATCCTCAGCGCCGGGGCCGAGTCCTGCTACGTGGACTATGCGCCGTCGTTCGGTAACGGCCCGTTCGGGCACTACATCTGCACCGGGGTCAATGACGCCGTCCTGCACGGGCTGCCGCGCGACTATGAGTTGGTCGACGGTGACCTCCTGTCGCTGGACCTCGCGGTGCTGAAAGACGGCATCGCAGCCGACTCGGCCATCAGCTTCATCGTGGGGGAGTCGCGCCCGGCGGAAAGCGTCGCGCTGATCGAGGCCACCGAAGAGGCCTTGGCCGCGGGCATCGCGGCGGCACGGCCCGCGGGCAGGCTGGGCGACATCTCACACGCGATCGGCGAGGTGCTCACGTCACGCGGGTACGGCGTCAACACCGACTTCGGCGGCCACGGCATCGGGTCGACCATGCACCAGGACCCGCACATCCCGAACCAGGGAAGGAGCGGCCGGGGCTTCCGGCTGAGGCGCGGGCTGATGATCGCGATCGAGCCGTGGGTGATGTCGGACACCGACGAGCTGGTCACCGACCCGGACGGCTGGACGCTGCGCAGCGCCACCGGCTGCCGGACCTCCCACAGCGAGCACACCGTCGCGGTAACGGATGCCGGGATCGAGATCATCACACTCCCAAGCCACTTGTGAGCCGTCATTTGGGCAGCACGTAGGCTGAGTTTCTCTTAAAGTGGGTCCATGGATTGGCTCGTGCTACTCATAGCCGCGGCCACTCTGGCGTGGACGGTTCTCGCCTTCTTCCTCAACCTGGGATACCTGAAGAAGGCGCTGGCGGAGCAGCTGAACCAGACCGCTTCAATCACGTCGAGGGAGCAGTTCACGACCAAGCTGCAGCATGCGATCGGTCTGTGCCTCGCCGGTTCAAATGAAGCGAAGCGGATGGGACTCATCCTTCTGTATGACCTGATGATTGACTCAGCGGCGCGGGCCTCGGATCGGGAACTGGCGCGTAAACTGGTGAACGACGTGAACCGACAGTTCGACGAAGGAGGGGAACGTGTTTGAGGTTACTGACCGCGACGTGCAGGAGGCAGCGGAGGCGCTCCGGCATCGACTTGACCTCCTCAATCAGCTTGACCAGGCTCTGCCCGAGGCGGAGTCCGGTGATCCTGAGGCGATGCTGAGGGTCGCTGACCTTTACGTCGAGACGGCCCGCCCGCAGATGGCGGACGAGTGGCGCCAGCGTGCCCGCGTGAAGCAGCCGGGCAAGGTCCGGCGCGGCGGACGCGCGACATCCACCTCCTGAAGTCCTGCGGCGTCAGCTCGACTGGTTCCAGTGGATGGTGCTACGACAACATCGGGCGTTGGTAGGCCCTCGCGGTCGTATCAGATATCCCGGGCAGTGGGCGATACTCGACCCAGGACGGGTCAGAATCGGCCACTGGTCGATTTTCGACAGCCGACCCTCGACTCACATCGAATCAATAGGTGCCGTCGAGGTAGTACCAACGTCCGTCGTCGAAGAAAAACCGGCTGACCTCTCGCAATTCGCCCTTTCCATCGGGTGAGGTGAACGAAGCGGTGAAGCCCACCGTCCCCTCCTGGTCCCAGGCCTTCCCGTCGGTCCTCGCATCGATCCTCAGCCCCGTCCAGACCGTGTCCGGGTCGAGGTCGACGGTGGCCGGCCTGGTGGTGGGGTGCCAGGTGTCGAGGAGGTAGTCCTCGAGGCCGAGCGCGAAGGCGCTGTAGCGTGAGCGCATCAGCGCGACCGCGGTTGGGGCCGGTCGTCCCCAATGCCAGCGGCCACAGCACCCGTCGTAGGCCTTGCCCGTGTCGCAGGGGCAGATCGTAGTCTCGTTCATCTGGCTCATCAACCAACCTTCCAGGGGGAGCCGAAGCAGACGAATGCGCCGGCGCTCGGATCGCCCGCGGCCGCGTCCCGTAGCGCGACGCTCGCCTCTCCGCCAGCAGCGAGGCCACGATGGTAGCGGTGCATCACTCTCGCCGCCAACTGGTCGTTGACGGGGGCGACCGGGGCGACGACGCAGGCCACCCCGGCCGACAGCAGCGTGGATGTGAGGCCGAGGGGCTGGTCGCCTGGCCTGGCAGCCGAGCGACCCACCTCGCAGGCGGAGAGCACCACGTGGCTGGCGCGGAGGGGGAGGCCTTCGAGCTCGTGCGCCACGACGTCGCCCTCGGCGAGATGCAGGCTCGAGAACAGGGGGTTGTCGCTGCGGTGGGTCCCGTGCGCTGCGACGTGTACCACGTCGAACCCGGACAGGGCGTCAGCCAGCGTCGGCACCGGGCCCTCCGATGACCAGCAGCGCCGGACGTTTTCGGCCTCCAGATCGGCCGACGCGAGGCCCGGCCCGCTCAGTGCGGCGACCCTGGGCTCGGCCACGAGCCGCCGACCGAGGAACCAGCTTGACGCCGTCGGCGAGACGGCCACGGGCCCTGGGGCAAGGGCCGTCCAGGGAACCCCTGTGAGCGCCAGGGTCGGCACCACCAACAGTTGCCCGATCCCCTGCCCGAGAGGGGAGATCAGCGCCGTTCGGAGGGTCGCGAGCCGTGCGCCGAGGGAAGCCTCGACGGTGGCGAGCATCGGATGGCCCGGGGGTAGGACCGCGCGTGCGGTGAGGTCGGCGTGCGTGGCGGTCACCAAGGCGGTGAGCGTCTCCGTCCGGCCGAGTCGAACGAGTTTCGTCTGCCTGCCCCCGAGCACGACGGCCCACGTCTCCGTGCCTCGCGGCAGGCAAACCGCCATCGTGACGCCCTCGCTCCGGGCGACCTGACGCAGGGTTGTGGGAGCCAACGGCATCCCTTGCGCAGGCACGTCGTAGCGGCTGGTCCAGCTGAGTTGCTGCAGCTCCCTCTCTGCCTCGTTGACCGCGGTCGCCAACCCGAGGTTGCCACCGTCCGCGGCGAACTCTGTGCGCAGGCGTCGGAGCCGGGTTGCGGCCTCTGCCAGGGCGGGATCGGGCACCGGGGTCACCCGCGGGCTGGGCCGGGTGACGGCTCGCCAGCGCTCCGAGGCATCGATCAGCGCATCGGCGCGACCCTTCCGCAACCGCTCGGCGAGGCTCAGCTCGAGGAAGGCCATCTCGTAACCGTGGATGGCCAGGGCAGCGCGGAGATCGAGGCTGGCGAACCGCAGCTGCTCTTCGAGCAACCGTCGGCTGGTCGCCTTCAGGCGGCGCCGTGCCTCGGTGAGTCGGCCCTGATGGACGGCGAATCGGGCCAGCGACAGCTGACCGGTCATCATGCGGGACAGCACCGGCGAGCGGGACAGGCTCTCCGCGTCCCGCAGTAGCCGGGCAGGGGGGCTGCCCGGGTGGTCATTCCAAGATCCGACGGCGACGGCGGCGCACTGCTGCGCCACCCACCAGTCGCCGGCCGCGCTGGACTCCCTCCACAGACTTAGGGCCGGTGCAGGGTCGGGTTGGGCGAGCAGCGCGACCGTCTCGGAGCGACGCTGCCCGACCGGTTCGCCCCTCGCCATGAAGCGCTCGGCCGACGCCAAGGCCAGTCGCGCGGCAGTCGCCCTGTCCCCGAGCAGGACCTGGGCCCGGGCGCGCTCGAGGTCGACCTCGGCCTGGTTGAGGGCGGTGGACCGGGAAACTGTCTGCAGGAGGTCGAGGGCCTCGCCCGCCAGGCCCGCCTCCAACAGGACCCGCGCACGATCGAGCCGTGCGATGTCGTGGTCCACGTCGGCGCCGGGCGGATCGGCCTCGCCCATGGCCCGCAGCGCCGCGGGCAGGTCGCCACGGAGGAACTGGACCCAGCCGAGATTGTGCCGGGACATGTCGGCGATCGGGGTGCCCTTGTCTCCCAGAGCGGCTTCCGAAAGGTCGGCGACGGCCTCATCGAGCCGGCCGAGTTCGGAGGCAAGGGTGCCCCGGTTGAGCAGGAACCGGGGACGGTCCGAGCCGGGGAGCAACTCGGGGTCGACCCGACTCAACTCCCGCCAGGCGGCCGTCAGATCGCCGGCCCGGGCCAGCAGGGTGCCGAGCTGGACGTCGGCGGTCGCGACCATCGCGGCGAGGCCCGCCGCGTCGGCCTCCGCCCGGATCTCCCGGATGACGCGGCCCGCCGAATCCAGACCCGAGCGCTCGAAGACGATCCAGGTGCGGGAGATCCGCACGCGGAAGGCCAGTTCGACATCGTCCGGCCCGCACGCCGCAAGAGCACGGGTGAGGGCGTCGTCGGCCTCTTCGATCCGGTGCTCGACGAGTGCGACCCGGGCGTGGTCGTAGTAGGAGGTGGCGGAGGTCGGCACCTACAGCTCGATCGTCGGGGTGATCACAGGTGAGGCCCCTGCGAGAAGGGGGCGGATCAGGAACCGCACCGGGCCGCGGGGAACGGCTTGCCAGACGAGCCGACCCGTCTCGTCGGCGGTCTGGGGCAGCACCTCGCGGCCGGTGTGAAGTTCGACCTGGGTGCCGCCGGTCACCCAACCATCGACCCGAACGTCGCCGTTGTCGCCGTCCAACGCGATCATCAGGCTCGCGGCTGAGGAGGTGAAAGTGATCGTCTCGGGGGCGAGGGGGTGCTCGGTGCGGGCCATCGCCATGGGAGCCGCGACCAGGGTGGCCAACTCGGCCTCCATCAGGTCGAGTGAGACTGCCAGCATTATGCGGGTGACGAGGTCATTTGGTGGAGGGTCGAATGAGGTGGCAGCCGATGCAACCGCGGACAGCAACCGGAAGTCGTCCCGGTCGAGCGGCAGTTCGGTGAAGTCCGTCATGAGTCGCTCCAGCCAGGGTCGTTGTCGAGCGCGGCCCTCAGCGTGGCCAGGCACCTTCCCCTCGTCGGACCGATCGATCCGACCGGCATCCCCAACGCCATGGAGATCATCGCGTAGTCCGGGGAGGTGGCGTAGGCGACGACCCGCAGCAGTGCCTGGCACCGGGGGCTGAGCGCGGAGACGTGGTGCCAGAGCCGCTCCGCCCGGTCGCGGGTCTCCACTTCGGCGTCAGGCGCAGGCTTGGAAGAGACCGGCTCTTCGTCGAAGGGGTCGGGGATCTCCCTCGCTGCGACTTTCCAGGCATCGCGCCGGACGGTGGTCAGGAGCCAGCCGAACACAGCCTGTTCATCCCGGATGGCGTCGGCATGTTGGACCAGCTTCACCCAGGCCGCCTGGACGATGTCCTCCGAGGTGCCGATGCTGAGCCCACAGGATCGGGCGATCGCCCAGAGGGGTGGGGTGAGCAGATCGACGAGGTCGGCGATGCGGCCGGGCTCACCCTCCCGGTAGTCGCGGAACGCGACAGCGGCCTCCTCGCTGAGGGATCGGGTGGTTGCGGGGGTAGTCATGGTCGCCACCCCAATTCGGCGGTGACCGCCGCCCAGGCACGGTGCAGGGCCGCGTCCGAGGAGGCCTTGGGAAGAGAGGAGTCGCGGCAGAGGTGGTTGGCGAGTTCTGCCGCCAGCACCGGGCCGGCGAATGAGGTGCCGGACCAGGTGCCGAAGCCGCCCGAGAAGTCGTCAGGGTCGATGGTTTCACGATGCAATCCGTCGACATCCAGGGTGGCGCAGGGCTGGAGTTCGCCGTCGAGGTCGGTCGGGAAGGTGCTGACCAGCGCGGCACCCGGCCGGTGGCAGGACACCCAGGAGCCTGCGTTCGAGAAGTAGGCGACGCTGTTGCCGTCGGGGTTGAGGGCGCCGACGCTGATCAGGGGGATCCGGCCCGCTTCGTAGGCGGGCTCGGTCTGCCCTGCGAATGCCGCAGGATAGACCGGGTCGGTGGTCGCCTGATTGCCGGCCGAGGCCACGACGCTTACCCCGAGCCGTCCGAACTCCTGCAGCACCAGCCGCAGCGGAGCGTCCTCCAACACGTCGTCCGGATCCTCGTGGTAGTACCCGAGTGACAGCGAGATGACGTCGATGAGTTCGTCAGGCCCGACATTGCCGTTGAGGACCTCGTGCTGCCTGGCAAGCAGCAACCCCAGTATCTGCAGCAACACACCCTCGGGCATCACACCGGCCCCGTCGAGGACGGGAACCACCTGGATGCGCGCCTCCGGGCACACCTGCCGAATCAGCCCGGCGATGAACGTGGCGTGGCCGGCGACGTGTGGGAGCCCGCCGTCGAGTGGGTTTCCCGGCTCGGGCGGGTCGACGACCGGAAAGTCTCCTCCGAGCCCGAGGCGCAGCCCGAACGCCTCCACCACATCAGTGATTTGTGACGCGTCGCGGAACCACGGATGTGGGCCGAGCGCGGTGTCGATCACCATAACCAGGGGTTGTCTCTCAAGCCGACGGCGACGCCCGGCCGGGTCCGGAAGCACCACGGACACCGGTGCGCGGCCACCGCTGCCGGGGCGCAGGTACTCTGCCGCGGCAGGCATTGACACGTAGTAGGGCATTGAGACGTAGTACGGCATCGACACGTAGTACGGCATCGAGACGTAGTAAGGGCTCGCCTCGTACCTGGGCCCGGCGATCGTGACGAGGTGGTCCAGTTGCAACCCTTGGGCGACCGGTGCATCCTCCCGTCTGGCCTGCTGCAGCACCGGCCACGCGTCGACCGGGGTGCCCGCTTCAGGGTCTTCGAGGATGGCCGCCGTGACCCAGCACCGGTCGAGGACCTCCACCAGGGAGTCCACTGCCAGCACCTTTTCGGCCGGGCTTTCCTCAAGGCGGACACGAAGGCCGCGTGACTCCGCGACCTTGCGGAGCAGTTCCAGGGGGGCGTCCTGCGAGTTGCCTGGAAGCCCCCGAACTAGGATCCGGTTACCCAGATACGTGGCAGGCTTCGGCTGTTTGCCCGAAGCGAGAGGCACTGCGGTCGCCGGGTCGAGTACACGGAGCGTGGTGGGGGACACGGTTCCTCCGATCAGATACTGAGCGGGCGGCTGACCGACCATGCCACGGGTTCGTCCAAAGACATCGCGGATCGATCAGCGCCCCTCTTGGAGAATCCAATCTTTACACTTCCGCACCGCCCTGGGAAGGGCCAAAGCAGGTGATCGGTAGTTCCCGCACGTTTCGTCCCGGAAACGGTGCGGGCGGCGGGCCTCAGCAGTTGCCGAGGCCCGCCGCCCGCGGGGTTAAGCGATTCAGACGGTACGCAGCAGCGGATCGTTCGCCTTGACCTCGGCGTCGACCTTCGCGAGAACCTCGACGGCGTCGGCCTTCGTCTCCATCATGATCACCGGGATGATCGGGTTGCGGCCCAGAGCCTCGACGGCCGGGACGTCATAGGTGATGACCTTCTGGCCCTGCACCACCTGATCGCCCTTGGCGACGTGCATCGTGAAGCCCTCGCCCTTGAGCTGGACGGTATCGATGCCGAGGTGTACCAGCACACCGGTCTTCTCCGGGGTCATGATCGCGTAGGCGTGTGGCCACAGCTGCAGGATCTTGCCGCTGATGGGTGCCACGGCCTCGACGACCTCCCGCGGCGGGTCGATCGCGACGCCGCCGCCCATGATGCCCTGCGCGAAGGTCGGGTCAGGTACCTCGGAAAGTGCCACCACGCGGCCCTTGACCGGCGACAGGACGGTGGCGGCTGCGGGCTTGGGGGCGACCACTGGTGCGACGGCTTCCACCGGCCCTTCGTTGACGAGCGTGACCGGTGCGGGGTGCGCCATGGCGTCGAGGATGTCGTGCTTTAGCGCCTCGGCCTGCGTGCCGAAGATCGCCTGGATGTTGTTGCCCACCTCGACAACGCCGGCCGCACCGAGCGACTTCAGTTGCGCCTGGTTGACGGCGTTCTTGTCTGCGACCTCCATGCGGAGGCGGGTGATGCAGGCGTCGACGTTGACCAGGTTCTCCCGGCCTCCGAAGGCGGCGATCAGCCGTTCAGCCTTCAGCGCGGCGGGGGTGCTGGCGGTCGCAGAGGCGCCCGCGCCGTCGTCGGTCTGGTTGGCTGCCTGCTCGGCCGCGAAATCCTCGTCGCTCAGGCGACCGGGGGTCCTCATGTTCCACTTGACGATCACGAACCGGAAGAGGAAGTAGTAGAGGACCGCGAATCCGAGCCCCTGCGCCACCAGGAGTGGGATGTTCTGCGCCGCCGGGGCGGTGCCGTAGAGCAGGAGGTCGACGAGTCCCGCGGAGAACGAGAACCCGAGGTGGATGTTGAGCAGGTATGAAACCGCCATCGAGAGGCCGGTGAGGAGGGCGTGCACGATGTAGAGCGGCAGCGCGACGAACATGAAGGCGTACTCGAGCGGCTCGGTGATGCCTGTGAGGAACGCCGTCAGGCCGGCCGCCGACAGGATGCCGATCGCGGCCTTCTTCTGGGCCGGCTTGGCGACGTGAATCATGGCCAGGGCGGCTGCGGGGAGACCGAACATCAGGACCGGGTAGAAGCCGGCCGTCAGGGCTCCGGCGGTGGGGTCGCCCGCGGCGAAGCGGGTCAGCTCACCGGTCAGCACGCCGTTGTCGGTGGGGAACTCGCCGTAGATGAACCAGATGAAGGTGTTGAGGATGTGGTGCAGGCCGAGCGGGATCAGGAGGCGGTTGGCGAACCCGTAGACGAATGCGCCGATCGCGCCGGACCCGCCGATGAGGGCGCCGACACCGGTCAGGCCGGTGTTGAAGATCGGGTAGAAGTAGGACAGCCCGAAGCCGATGATCAGGCAGGACAGCGACACCACGATGGGCACGAAGCGCCTGCCGCCGAAGAAGCCCAGATAGGTGGGCAACTGGATGTTGTGGTACTTGTCGAACAGCCAGGCCGTGACCAGGCCCACGATGATGCCTGCGAACACCGAGTAGTTGATCATCACCTGATCACCGGCGGCGTTCGTGACGCCCTCCATCACCACGGGAGACATGTTCGTGAACACCGCAGACATCACCAGGTAGCCGGCCACCGCGGAGAGGGCGGTGGAGCCGTCGGCCTTCTTGGCGAAGCCGATGGCGACACCCACCGCGAACAGCAGCGGCAGGTTGCCGAAGATCGCATCACCGGCCGCGCTCATGGCGTCGAAGAAGGGGCCGAGGATGGGCCATTCGATCTGCCCGAGCAGGTCCTGCTGGCCGAGGCGCAGCAGGATGCCGGCTGCGGGGAGGAGCGCGATGGGGAGCATGAGGCTCTTGCCCAGGCGCTGGAGTTGGCCGAAGCCGGGGATCGGCTTCTTCTCCTTCTTGGTCTTCTCTGTCGACATCGCTGTCATGTGTCGCATCTCCTGTTGTTCGGGGTCGGACGCGGACCGGGAGTCGGGCTCGGGGTCGCGCGGATCCGATGTTTCTGGCGTCAGTGTGATTCTTGTTTTGTTGGGGGTTACGTCGGCTATTCCGCGCAGAATCGATGAGCAGATCGCGCGTAAAGTGCTCATTCGCTCATTTCGACATGTCCGAGACCGCTCGTGTCGGAGGCCCAGGCGGTGTGACGGGGTCAGGTCTGGCGTTGAGCACTATTCCGGGTTCGTTTGCAATTTGAACGATAAACAAGCCTCGAGAGGGCATCGAACCCCGGATAGTGCTCAAAGTTCAGGCGACCACGGGCCCGGGGCGGGCATCGTCGTGACGACGATAGGATGCACCTCATGAGTCGCATTCTTGCCGCGGTCGCCTGGCCGTACGCCAACGGTCCCCGTCACATCGGCCACGTGTCCGGTTTCGGGGTTCCCTCTGACGTGTTCGCCCGCTACATGCGAATGGCAGGCCACGACGTGTTGATGGTCTCCGGCTCGGACGAGCACGGCACCGCGATCCAGGTGAAGGCCGATTCCGAGGGGCTGACCCCACGCGAGACCGCCGACAAGTACCACGCGCAGATCGTCTCCGACCTGCAGGGCCTCGGCCTCAGCTACGACCTCTACACCCGCACGACCACCCCGAACCACTACCGGGTCGTGCAGGAGATGTTCACCGCCCTCTACGAGAACGGCTACGTGTTCGCCAAGACGCAGATGGGTGCCATCTCGCCGTCCACCGGCCGCACGCTGCCCGACCGGTTCATCGAAGGCACCTGCCCCATCTGCGGCTACGACAACGCCCGCGGAGACCAGTGCGACAACTGCGGCAACCAGCTCGACCCTGCCGACCTGATCGACCCGGTCTCCAAGATCAACGGCGAGACCCCGGAGTTCGTCGAGACCGAGCACTTCTTCCTCGACCTGCCGAAGGTCGCCCCGCAGCTCTCCGCCTGGCTCGACAGCCGCGAAGAATGGCGTCCCAACGTGCTCAAGTTCTCCCACAACCTGTTGAAGGAGATCCGCGAGCGCGCCATCACCCGCGACCTCGACTGGGGCGTCCCGATCCCGCTCGACGGCTGGCGCGACGCCCCCATGAAGCGCATCTACGTCTGGTTCGACGCCGTCATCGGATACCTGTCGGCGGCCGTCGAATGGGCAAGGCGGTCCGGGGACCCGGAGGCGTGGCGCGCGTTCTGGAATGATCAGGAGGCGCAGTCCTACTACTTCATGGGCAAGGACAACATCGTCTTCCACTCGGTCATCTGGCCCGGCATCCTGCTGGGCGCCAACGGCCAGGGCGAGGTCGGCGGCACCGTCCGGCCTGCACTCGGTGAGCTTCAACTGCCCACCGAGGTGGTCAGTTCCGAGTTCATGACGATGAAGGGCTCGAAGGTCTCCTCCTCGCGTGGGGCCTCGATCTTCGTCGGCCAGTTCCTCGACGAGTTCGGCCCCGACGCGCTGCGCTACTACATCTCGGTCGCCGGGCCCGAGAACCAGGACACCGACTTCACCTGGGACGAGTTCGTCCGCCGCACCAACTTCGAGTTGGCCAACGAGTGGGGCAACCTCGTCAACCGGTCCATCTCGATGGCGCACAAGAACAACGGCGCCATCCCTGCCGCTGGCAACCTCACCGATGCAGACGAGACGCTGCTCGCCGAGTCCGCAAGAGCGTTCGACGTCGTCGGTGAGCACATCGCCGCCCGCCGGTTCAAGGCAGGCATCACCGAGGCGATGCGCATCGTCGGGCTGGCCAACAAGTACCTCTCCGACATGGAGCCCTGGAAACTCAAGGACGACCCGGCCCGCCGCGACACCGTGCTGCACGTGGCGCTGCAGGTGGTCTCCGACGCCAACACCCTGCTGACCCCATACCTGCCCCACTCGGCGCAGAAGATCTTCGAGGCACTCGGAGGCGACGGGGTCTGGGCCGCGCAGCCGCAGATCGTCGAGGTTGCCGACGAGGACCTCACCTACCCGACGCTGCAGGGCGACTACGCGTCGCAGCAGGCGAGGTGGGGGTCGCGGCCGATCGTGGCGGGGACCCCACTGGCGAAGCCGACCCCGCTGTTTGCCAAGCTGGACGAGAAGCTGGGGGAGAGCGGCCCTGAGTGGGCACCCATCGGCTGACGATCTGCTACTGGGTACGCGTCGGCCACAGGGCCTCGGCCGCCTTCTTCGGCCCCGTGAGCCGCACATCGGCCGCGTGCGGTCCGCGGTAGCAGAGCATCAGCAACTCGAGCGCTGTCCCGGTGGCGACGACGCACACCTCACCCGGCAGCACCTGGGTAGATTCGGGACCGTCGGCGCGTCGAAGTCTCAGCCCGAACCCCCGCCGCGCCAGCAGCGTCGCTGCGGCAGGTAGGAGCCGTCGCCAGAGGGCGTCGTCGGTTGCCGGATCGAGTTCGGTGGGCGGCAACCCGTTTGCCCTGACGATGTCCTCGGTGTGGACCGCATACTCACCGAGGTGATGCCCATAACCTCGCCAGGGGTCCTCCAGGAAGATGGGGATGCCCGGCGGTCGATGCGCGAGCCGACCAAGGGCGGCTGAATACCCGTTTCGCAGCGCCGCGTCCATCCTCCTTTCGGTGAGTGAGGATAGGAATCCGAGGCCCATGCCGGGCCAACTGAGCGGATCGCGTTGGAGGGTGAGCAGGTGGGCAACCAGATCATGCACCTGCCAGCCTTCGCACAGCGTGTCCGCTTCCGGGCCGGTCTGCCGAGCCGCGGCGACCAGACGGTCACGCGCGGCCAGGACTCGACCCCAGTCTGGGTTCATCGTGGTGCGGTGCTCAGTCGATATGCCGCCCTACGCATCGATACGGGCCTGAATCCCGCGGCCATCGCGGCGCCCCGCAACGCGGGTTCTCCCCGGTAGAGGGCGGCACCACGGCGCAGCAGCACCTTTGGCGACTTGCGTTTCTCCTGCAGGTCCCGGGCGAGACGCCGGGAGAAGTTCGCGGCGCGGCGACGGTCGAGCCACCAGCCCTCCGCCGCGATGCCAGCGGCCGACGCAGGGGCGAGCATGTCGATCGCGAAGATTCCCTCGGCGACGATCAGATCGGCGTCGCCCAGTTCGACCAGCCTGCTCCCGACCCGCTTCGACACGGAGATGTCGTAGCACGGCACCTCGCAGGCGCCATCGGCGAGCAAGGTGGAGATGGTTTGCAGCGCCAGCGGCAGATCCCAGGTCGCCACCTGGTCCCAGTCAGGGATCCCCATCGGGGTCATCGGCAGGCCGGGATGGTCGACGTCGTGGTAGAAGTCGTCGAGGCTGATGGCCAGCGCCGAGCGGGCCTCGGTTGCCAGCCTGGTCAGCCTAGATTTGCCGCTGCCGGAGGGGCCGGCAATCAGCAGGAGGCTCCCGTTCATGCCCGCAGTTTAGCCATCCCTCACCAGGAGCCGCCGCCACCTCCACCGAAGCCCCCACCACCGCTGAAGCCGGACATACCCGAGGAACCTCCGGTCGACGAGGACATGCCTGCGGCTCTGGCTGCCTGGAAAGTGCTCGACATCTGCGATGTCAGGTTGCCCATGGCGCTCGCGAACGCATAGCCATGCATCAGGTCCGCCCCGATGTACCAGGAGGTGTCGGCCCGGTAGATACCCTCGGCGCCGAGCTGTGCGAACAGCTTGGACCAGCGGTCGGCCACCCCGAACACGATCGCGTAGGGAAGGTACTTGGAGAAGATGTCTTCGCCCTCCTCAAACTTGAGGGTGTCCTTCTCCGCGGTGCTCAGGTACAGCTCAAAGCCCTTGGCCTGCGCCAGGTAGGCGGAGCCACGGGCCGTGCGGGTGCGGAACTTGCCGGACAGCGCGATCAGCCCGATGCCGAAGATGGCAAAGGGCACCGCGACCAGGCTCCAGCCCAGCCCCGACAGCAGGAAAGCCATGCCCGCTGCCGCCAGC
This sequence comes from Tessaracoccus bendigoensis DSM 12906, assembly GCF_900141915.1. GTDB lineage: Bacteria > Actinomycetota > Actinomycetes > Propionibacteriales > Propionibacteriaceae > Arachnia > Arachnia bendigoensis. The sequence goes on from NZ_FQZG01000056.1 coordinate 16,329, forward strand.
AGGGCGACCACACCCAACACGATCGGTGCCGCCTGCGCGGTGTTGGGGTTTGACTTGAACCAGCCGAGCTTGACGACCGCGTCGTAGAGACCGGCGCGCGCCGTTGACAGGTCGTTCTGATGGCTTGCCTTGCGGAGGTCGTCGGACGTCGTCACCGTCTTGCCCTTGAACAGGTCGCCGAGCAGCGTCGATTCGTATGGCGCCAGCCGGTCACCGCTCGGCGGATTGGTCGCGCGGAGAGTGAACGACTTCTTGCCTGTCGACTCGATCTTCAGGTAGCCCCTCACCGCCAGGTCGACGATGGTTGCGCTGACGTCCACATCATCGGCGGTGGTGTCCATCAACGTCCCGATCTCGCCGGGAGTCGCGCCTTTCGGGGGATGGAACTGGACGGTGACAGGCGTCTTTCCCGAAGTCTGGCCGACCTTGCCCTCCTCGTTCGCGGCGGGCGTCAGGCCAGGGGTGAGGCCCAGGTACACGTCGTCGCGGGCGTGCCTGCGCCGGATCGCAAACAGGGCGGCGAGCGCCGCGATCAGGCCGCCGCCTGCAACCGCCCCGGTCCCGGGGGTGAGGCTGAACGCGTTTGACAGGGAAGGCTTGAGAGCCTTCTGCTGCTCCACGCCGCCGAAGGTGCCTGCCGGGAACCCCGCGACCACCTGCATCGGCTCGAACGGGGCGAGGGCCGCCACCGAGAAGCTGGCGCTCTGCCCGGTTTGGGTGGCGGAGCACTCCTGCGAGTAGCCCGAACCGTAGAAGCAGGCGACCCTGCCGACGGCCGCCGGGCCGGTGACCTCGACCGTCACGTTGGAGATTGATGACTGCCAGGCTGGACCGATGGCGTTCCAGTTGAACTCGTCCAACCCGCTCTCGGGATGGTCGGAGACGATGAACCCGGTCACTTCGTAGCTGATCGTGTAGTCTTCGGGGCCGTCATTCCAGATGCTCTCATTGCCGATACGAAGCGCGATCCCATCGGATTCGGTGCTCCGATCGACCTGTGTGTTGGCGCCCGACGACGAACCCACCTGGAAGTTCGAGTAGTCGAAGACATACTGCTCCTTCGGGTTGGCGCCGTCGTCCTGCCGGGTCGGGAAGACCACTTTCGGCCCCCGCCCCCGGACGACGCTGAAGTCCATCGTGAAATCGACGGTCACCTCGGCGACGCCTTCGGCAGTGAGGTTCACCTTGGCGTCGTATCTTGTGATCGGTGCGTTGTCGTCGGCTCTGGCAGGCGCGGCGAAGAACCACACCGAGAGCAGGGCGATCAGCAGGGCGGACAGTCCAGCGCGCAGCTTCGTCATGCCTTCCAGGGTATCGCCGCTACAAGTCAACCGGGACGGGCCACGTCGCACGACCTCGGAATCAGGCGTCGACCCCCAACGCCGCAGCCATCTCCGCGCGCAGAGCGGCCAGCCTGCGCGCGTTCAACTCGCGGGCTGCCCCGACGTCCTGTGAACCGTCGGAGGACAGCCGGACCTCCAGGTAGCACTTCAGCTTCGGCTCCGTGCCTGACGGGCGTGCCACGACGTGCAGGCTCGCGCCTGCCAGCTCGACGCCGTCAGTCGGAGGCAGGCCATGGGCGCCCGCCGCGAGGTCTACCACCGTGACCGGTTCACCCAGCAGTTCGGTGGGTGGGTTGGCACGCAATCTGGTCATCGCCTCGGCGATCAGCGACAGGTCGGCGACCCGGACCGACAGTTGGGAGGTGGAGGTCAGCCCATGGGTCCTGGTGATCTCATTGAGCCGATCGGAGAGCGTTAGCCCCTTCGCCTTGAGTTCCGCGACGATCCGCAACACATTGACCGCGGCCGTGATGCCATCCTTGTCAGGTACCGCCTGCGAATCGCAGCAGTAGCCGATGGCCTCTTCGTAGCCGAACGCCAGGTCAGGCACGCGACCAATCCACTTGAATCCGGTCAACGTCGTCACATGCGGGCTGCCCGCGGCTCGCGCCATCCGGCCCAGCAGCGTCGACGAAACAATGGAGTTTGCGTAGGTCCCTCGGACCTTGCGTCGGAGCGCGTCGTCGCCGAGCAGCGAGCCGAGTTCGTCGCCGGTCAGCATCCGCCATTCGCCGTCGACCACCGCCGCCACCGCGCAACGGTCGGCGTCGGGATCGTTGGCGATCACCACGTCGGCCTGCTCCTTTCGGGCGGCAGCCAGGGCGAGGTCGATCGCTCCTGCTTCCTCGGGGTTCGGGAACGCCACCGTCGGGAAGTCTGCGTTCGGTTCGGCCTGCTCGGCGACCTCTCTGGCGGGAGGCAGCCCGATGGTGTTTGCGACGCTGCGGACGGTGAGGGCCCCGACACCGTGCATCGCCGTGTGTACCCAGGTGAGTTCCCTCGGGGCCTTGGCCGGGTACAGCGAGGCGGCCCGGGCGATGTAGGCGGCAAGCAGGTCCTCGGTGACGTCGCTGCGGGAGGTGCCGCGGGGCAGCGCCTCCCAGTCACCGACCGCGACCGTGGCGATTCTGTGGGCGATCTCGTTGTCCGTCGGGGGCACGATCTGCGAACCGTCGCCCAGGTACACCTTGTATCCGTTGTCCCTTGCCGGGTTGTGGGACGCGGTCACGACGACTCCCGCGACGCAGCCGAAGTGCTGGATGCCGAACGCCACGACGGGGGTCGGGATCGGCTGGTTGGTCCACAGGACCTCGAAACCGGCGCCGGCCATGATCTGCGCGGTGTCCTCGGCGAAGGCCGTCGAGTTGTGGCGCGCATCGTGTCCGATGATCACCTTGCCCCCGGCGTGGCCTTCGGCTTTCAGCCAGGCTGCGAATCCGGCCGCGGCCTGGGTGACGACGACGCGGTTCATGCGGGCGGGGCCGGGCCCCAGCTGGCCGCGCAGCCCTGCTGTGCCGAACTGGAGAGGACCGGCGAAGGCAGCGGCCAATTCGGCCTGTGCGGCGTCGCGAAGGAGTTCGTCGTTGGCCTGGGCCTGGACGATCAGGTGGTCGAGTTGTTCCCGGGTTTCGGGGTCCATGTCCTTGTCACGCCAGGCGGCTGCCTGCTCGAGCAGTTCATCCATCACAGGGCTCCTACGATCGAAGCGAGTAGTTCAGCGAGCCTTGGCCCGGCGTCGCGCCCGGCCTGCAGCACCTCCGCATGGCTGAGGTTGCCTGCGCTCAGCCCTGCCGCGGCGTTGGTGACCAGGGACAGGCCGAGTACCTCAAGCCCGGCCTCGCGGGCGGCGATGGTTTCCAGTGCCGTGGACATCCCGACGAGGTCTCCACCGAGGATACCCGCCATTCGGACCTCGGCCGGTGTCTCATACTGCGGCCCGCGGAACTGCACGTACACGCCCTCGGGGAGAGACGGGTCGACCTGCGATGCGACCGTCCGCAGGCGGGGGGAGTATGCCTCGGAGAGATCCACAAATGTCGGACCGGTGATGGGCGTGTCGCCGGTGAGGTTGATGTGGTCCCTCAGGAGGACCACCGTCCCCGGCGGCCACTCGGGGTTGAGCCCGCCGCAGCCGTTGGTCAACACCAGCGTGTGGGCGCCCCAGGAGGCGGCGGTGCGTACGCCATGTACGACAGGGGCGGTGCCGTGCCCCTCGTAATAATGGGTGCGGCCCGTAAAGATCGCGGCCACCCGGCCACCACTGGTGCGCACCAGGAGCAGCCGACCGCCATGGCCGCTGACGACTGGTTTGCTGAATCCCGGTACCTTCTCCAGGTCGATCTCTCCTAGCGGCTCGCCCAGATGGTCCGCGCCCGACGCCCAGCCGGACCCGAGCACCAGGGCCAGATCGATGCTGTCCTGCCTGAAGTGGTCGCGGAGGAAGGCCGCGGCCTCCGCCGCAAGCGTCGCTGCGTCGTCTTTCACCCGATTCAGCATAGTGGGCGCCCACCTGGCAAGGGGCGATGTGGAAGGATGGACCCGTGACCAAAGTTGTGATCATCGGTGGTGGACCCGGCGGCTATGAGGCGGCCCTGGTTGCGAGCCAGTTGGGCGGTGAGGTCACCTTGATAGAACGCGACGGGTTGGGTGGGGCGGCCGTCCTCAGCGACTGCGTACCGTCCAAGACGCTCATCGCGACCGCGGAGGTGATGGTCCGCATCGAGAGCGCCCGGCAGCTCGGCCTCCACATCGCCGCTGCCGACGTCGCCGATGTCGTCCGGGTCGACCTGGAGGAAGTGAACCGGCGCGTCCTCGAACTGGCTCGCGCCCAGTCCCACGACATCAAACAGCGGCTGATTCAGGAGGAGGTGCGGATCGTCAGCGGTACCGCCCGGCTGGACGGGGGCTCCCGTGTGGTGGTCGGGACGGGAGAAGGCGAGGAGAGCTACGACGCCGACATCATCTTGGTCGCAACCGGTACCACGCCGCGCGAGTTGCCCGCTGCGCCGTGCGACGGGGAACGGATCCTCAACTGGAAGCAGGTATACAACCTGACCGAGGTGCCCGAGCGGCTGATCGTGGTCGGATCGGGCGTCACCGGCGCCGAGTTTGCCTCCGCCTATGACGGCCTCGGGTGCGACGTGGTGCTGGTCAGTTCCCGCACACAGGTGCTACCCGGCGAGGACCAGGACGCGGCAGCCGTGCTGCAGAAGGCGTTCGAGGGGCGCGGCATGACCATCATGAGTCAGTGCCGGGCAGTCGCCGCCAGGCGTGAGGGTGCGGGCGTTGTCGTCACCTTGGCCGACGGCAGGGAGGTCCACGGGTCCCACGTCCTGATGGCGGTCGGTTCGATCCCGAACACCTCGGGCATCGGCCTTGAGGAGGCGGGGGTCGAGTTGTCGCCCAGCGGTCACATCGTCGTGGACAGGGTCTCGCGCACCAGCAACCGCAACATCTATGCGGCAGGCGACGTGACGGGCGTGTTCGCGTTGGCCTCGGTCGCCGCGATGCAGGGTCGGGTCGCCATGTGGCACAGCTTGGGCGATGCCGTGACGCCGCTCGATCTGCGGCTGGTCTCCTCGAATGTGTTCACCACCCCTGAGGTGGCCACCGTCGGGGTTTCGCAGAAGGAGGTCGACGCGGGGGAGATCCGTGTCGCCTCGATGCTGCTTCCCTTGGGATCGAACGCCCGTTCCAAGATGCAGGGCTTCACGGACGGGTTCGTCAAACTCTTCTGCCTGCCGACGACAGGCATCATCGTCGGTGGCGTGGTCGTCGCGCCCCGTGCGTCCGAGCTGATCCACGCCGTCTCCCTGGCGGTCGCCCAGCGGGTCAACGTCGACGACTTCAGCCATGCGTTCACCGTCTACCCGTCGATGTCGGGTTCGCTGGCGGAGGCGGCCCGCCGCCTCCACCACCGTGAAGGGGCGATCCTCACGAACTGAGGGTTCTGAACGCACCTGATCGCGGCAGACCATGAGACTTCGTTCTCGCCCTTCGGCAGCGATCGCGTCGTCACACGCCCCGACTGAACTGAGCGTTGAGCACTATCTCGGGTTCGATGACGTCTTGAACGCTCAAACGTGCTGTTCCATCAATCGAACCCTGGATAGTGCTCAACGCCGACGTGACCCCGGGCGAATCAGCCCCGCAACTCCGGGAAGGACTCGTAGCGGAAGTCGTCGATCACTGCGGCCGGGTCGTGCTCGCGGGCACGGAGCACCACACGGCGGATCTTGCCGCTTACGGTCTTCGGGAGTTCTGTGAACTCGATGCGACGCAACCTCAGGTAAGGCGCGAGGTTCTCCTTCGCATGGCGCAGGATGGCAAGAGCCGTCTCCGCGGTCGGCTCGAAGCCCGCGGCCAGCGTGACGTAGGCCTTCGGGACGGCCAGCCGCAGCGGATCGGGGGCCGGCACGACGGCGGCCTCCAGCACCGCCGGGTGCGCGATCAGCACCGACTCCAGTTCGAAGGGGGAGACCTTGTAGTCCGAAGCCTTGAACACGTCGTCGGTTCGACCCACGTAGGTCACGAATCCGTCTTCGCTGACCGTCACGAGGTCGCCCGAGTGGTACCGGCCATCGGGCTGGGCCGTCTGGGAGCCGTCGAGATATCCGGGGGTGAGGTTGAATGGCCATGGGTCGAGCGGGAGGGTGATCTCGCCCTGCCGTGACTCGAGCCCGGTGTCGGGGTCGATGATCTCGATGTGGACGCCCGGCATGAAGCGACCCATGGAACCGGGCCGGACCTCCTCGCCGGGTGCGTTGCCGATCGTGCAGGTGGTCTCGGTCTGGCCGTAGCCGTCGCGGATGGTAAGGCCCCAGGCGCGTTGGACGGCGGCGATGACCTCCGGGTTCAGCGGCTCGCCCGCGCCCACCGCCTCACGCAGCGACGAAGGCTTCTCGCCGAGGTTGGCCTTGATCATCATGCGCCACACCGTCGGCGGGGCGCACAAGGTGGTGACCTGTCGGTCCTCCAGCTCGCGCAGCAGGTCGAGGGCGTCGAAACGCTCGTAGGCGTAGCTGTAGACGGTCGCCTCGGCCAACCAGGGCGAGAAGAAACTGGACCACGCGTGCTTGCCCCAGCCGGGGGAGGAGATGTTGAGGTGGATGTCTCCCGGGCGCACTCCGATGAAGTACATCGTCGAAAGGTGGCTCACCGGGTAGGTCAGGTGCGTGTGGGGAACGAGCTTCGGGTCCTTTGTGGTGCCCGAGGTGAAGTAGTAGAGGCACGGGTCTGTGGCGTCCGTGACGACGGGGCGGGGCTCAGCCGGGACGTCCTCGGCCGCAGCGATGGAGATCCAGCGGTCATGGGACGGCCCGGTGGTCACGGTGATGAGGCCGTCGATGGCGTCGAACTTGGATTCGTCGGCCGGATTGGAGATGACCGCCTTGACGCCGGCGCGGGGTACCCGCTGCTCCAGGTCGAACGACTGCAACGCCTCGGCGGTGGGGAGCACGACGGCTCCCAGCTTCATCACCGCCAGCATCGAGTCCCAGAGTTCGACCTGGTTGCCGAGGATCAGCATGACGGGGTCGCCCTTGCCCACGCCGAGGCCCGCCAACCAGCCGGCGAGCCGGTCCGAGCGTCGCACCATTTCGGCGTAGGTGTAGCGCGCATCGTTGCCATCGAGATCGCGCAGCCAGAGCGCCACCTGGGTGTTGTCCCTGCCGATCTCGTCGAACCAATCGATGGCCCAGTTGAAGGGGCCGGAGATGTCCGGCCACTTGAACTCTGCCCTTGCTAGGTCGCCTGCTCCCCGGAGGCCGAGCAGTTGGTCACGGGCGGTGCGGATCGTTTCGGTAACGGCGTTCATATGATTCCTCACATCTAACCTACGCAACCGTAGGTTAGTCTCACGCTACATCCCCGATGATGCGGGCCCCCCATTGGCCGCACCCTGAGTTCTGCCCGGTGCTTTGTGGGAATCCGACAGATGGCTCAGTCGTCGAGCAGGCCCATCAGGAGTGAGAACCCGCCGATCATCAGGGCCCCATGCGTGATGGAACGCAGCGCGGGGTCCGTGTCGTAGCGGCCGTAATAGCCCTGGGCCCACGCCGCGTGCTGCCGGTCCTCCCAGTAGGGAACCTGACGCTGGCCCGCGTAGACCATACGGATCGACGGGTCGAGCCCGGTTCGGATGCGCTGCGCGTCGGCCGCACAGGCAGGAACCTCCCGCGCCGCACCGCCTTGGGGGGCCCAGGAAACGTTGGCGACGGAGACCCCGTGCGCCGGGTCGAAGAAGCAAGGTGGGCGGCGTTCGGGGACGGGAAGACCCTTCACCCTGGAACGGACACAGGCGACGGAGTACCTTCCGCCTTCCATGATCTCAGCGATCCGTTTCACATCTGCGTTCGAGGTGGCCGTGCTCAGTTGCTGCTTGGCACCGTCATAGGCGTCCAAAGCGGCCGTGTAGTCGGCCTCCGCGGCTTCATCCAGGGGGAGCCCGACGACCTCGAGGTCGAGGTCGCGCAACTCTTCACCGAAGCTCGTGATGTCGCGGTCGATAGCCTCCCGTGAGCCTTGCGATATCGGTTGGCGGGCGGAAGGGTCACCGTAGGGCTGCCCGAACTGCTGCAGCGGAAAGGGCTGCACCGGCCCACCAAGTTGACCTGGGTTCTGGCCGGGGTATCTGTCCAGAGGCTGTTGCGGATAGCCGCCGTCCCCCAGGCGCGGCCGGTTGCCTCTGGTTGCCCCCAGAATCACGGAGATCATCACGAAGATGAACAGCATCGTGAAAAGTCCGCCGAACATTGCCATCACCTCAAGTCCCGTCGCCCAGCTAACTACCAGGGTAGGCGGTCGCGCAAGCACGGGCCGATCGGGGCCAGCCGACACCCCGGCGGTGGGCGCGCCGGGGTGTCGGATTGTTCTACTCGGCGTCCACGATCTCGCAGAGCACCTGGCCGGCGGTGACCGCGTCACCGGCGGCGACCGCGAGCGAGGCGATCACACCGTCGCGATGCGCCTTCAGCGGCTGCTCCATCTTCATGGCCTCGATGACGGCGATCGCGTCGCCCTCAGCCACGGTCTGGCCCTCTTCGACGTTGACCTTGACGATGGTGCCCTGCATCGGGGTGGTGAGGGAGTTCCCGCTCGGCGCCGAAACCTTGCTGCCGCCCCGGTCGCGCTTGGTCGGCCGCTGGGACCCCTTGGTGGGCTTTGAGCGGGCCCCGAGCCCACCCGGGAGCTTGACCTCGACCCGCTTCCCGTTGACTTCGACCGTGATGATCTCCGGTTCGGGCTGCCCCTCGTCCTCCCCAAGAACCCCGGAGTACGGGGCGATCTCACCGGTGAACTCGGTCTCGATCCACCTGGTGTGAACGTCGAACGAGCCGGCGGCAGCGGTGTAGGCGGGGTCCAGCAGCACGGCCTCGTGGAACGGTACGACCGTCGGCATGCCCTCGATCTGGAGCTCCGAAAGGGCGCGGCGGGACCGCTGGATGGCCTGTTCCCGAGTGGCGCCCGTCACGATCACCTTGGCGACCAGCGAATCGAACGCGCCAGGGACCGTCATCCCGGCGTGGTACCCCTCATCGACGCGGATGCCTGGGCCACTGGGTGCGTGCCATTTGGTGAGCGTGCCTGGCGCGGGCATGAAGTTGCGCCCGGCGTCTTCGGCATTGATGCGGAACTCGATCGAGTGGCCCCGGACCTCCGGGTCGTCGTAGCCGAGCGATTCACCCGAGGCGATGCGGAACATCTCGCGGACCAGATCTAGGCCCGTCACCTCTTCTGACACCGGATGTTCCACCTGGAGCCGGGTGTTGACCTCAAGGAACGAGATGGTGCCGTCCAGGCCGACCAGGAACTCGCAGGTGCCCGCGCCGACGTATCCCGCTTCGAGCAGGATCGCCTTGCTGGATTGGTAGAGCCTGGCCACCTGGTCATCGGTGAGGAACGGTGCAGGGGCTTCCTCCACCAACTTTTGGTGGCGTCGCTGTAGCGAGCAGTCACGCGTCGAGACCACGACGACGTTGCCGTGGCTGTCTGCGAGGCACTGGGTCTCGACGTGGCGTGGCTTGTCGAGGTAGCGCTCGACGAAGCACTCGCCGCGGCCGAACGCCGTCACGGCCTCACGGGTGGCCGACTCGAACATTTCGGGCACCTCGTCCAGGGTGCGGGCCACCTTCAGGCCGCGGCCGCCGCCGCCGAATGCTGCCTTGATCGCGATCGGCAGCCCGTACTGCTCGGCGAACGCGACGACTTCGGCCGCGTCGGCTACCGGGTCGGCGGTGCCGGGAACCAGTGGGGCCCCCACCTTCTGGGCGATGTGGCGGGCCTGCACCTTGTCGCCCAGCGACTCGATCGCGGCGGGCGGGGGGCCGATCCAGATGAGCCCGGCGTCGATCACGGCACGGGCGAACTCCGCGTTCTCGGCCAGGAACCCGTAGCCCGGGTGCACGGCGTCTGCCCCGGCCCGCTCGGCGATGCTCAGCAGCTTCTCGATGTTCAGGTATGTGTCGGCCGGCGTGGCCCCGTTGAGTGCATACGCCTCGTCGGCCAGCTTCACGAAGAGCGCTTCGGCGTCGGAATCTGCGTATACCGCGACTGATCCAATTCCCGCATCTCGCGCGGCGCGGATGACACGCACGGCGATTTCGCTTCGATTGGCGATCAGAACTTTAGAGATGGCTTCGTTGCCCACTTGTTCCTCCTGGCTTCGGACAACGGTGAGTCTAGTGCTCGCCCGGCCCTGTCGCGTCGTCTGGTCCAAAAGGTTGTGCCATCGTTGTCATCATGCCAACACCACCCTTTATCATCGACCTCCGAAGCCGGATCGGGCACGCCCCACTCTGGCTGCTCGGCGCCAACGCGTTGGTGCTGCGGGGCGAAGAGGTGCTCCTGGTGCGCCGCGCCGACACCGGTGAATGGTCACCGATCAGCGGGATCGTCGATCCGGGCGAACTGCCTTCCGAGACGGCAGTGCGTGAGGCGGAGGAGGAAGCCGGCGTGGTGATTGAGGTCGACCGGTTGCTGTGGACGATCGTCACCGAGGAGATCGTCTACGCCAATGGCGACAGGTGTCGCTACCTCGACCACGGATTCCGCGCGAGTTGGGTATCGGGTGAGCCGTACGTCGGTGACGAGGAGTCGACCGAAGTCGGCTGGTTCAACGTCTCAGAATTGCCGACACCTCGGCAGGAGCGGTTGGAGGCGATGGTCCGGATCGCCTTGGAGGATCCGCGGGACGTGGTGTTCCACCTGTAGCTGGTTGAGTCAAGGGTGCCGCGGTGCTGGTGGTGATCGTGGACACCAGTGGTTTGTGGCGGATACCAGTGATCTTGCTGGTCGCCAGCGGTATACGGCTGGTGACGCGTATTTAGGTTGGTGTCGACGACAGATCGTTGGTGACGAGCCTTTAGGTTGGTGTCGACGACATTGCGCTGGTGGCGACGGCGCATCGATTGGCGGGAACGCGGACTGAGGGACGGGGTTTGCCGCGCTCGTCTCTCGGGGCGCCGGGCGCTGGTGATCGTGGACACCAGTGGTTTGTGGCGGATACCAGTGATCTTGCTGGTCACCAGCGGTATACCGCTGGTGACGCGCCTTTGGGTTGGTGTCGACGACAGATCGCTGGTGACGCGCCTTTGGGTTGGTGTCGACGACAGATCGTTGGTGACGCGCCTTTGGGTTGGTGTCGACGACAGATCGTTGGTGACGCGCATTTAGGTTGGTGTCGAGGTCATTGCGGTGGTGACGAGGACACGTCGCTGGTGTCGGCGACTGGACGGTGGCGGGGTTTGCCGCGCTCGTCCCTCGTCCCGCCCGGTGCTGGTGATCTTCGCGGACACCAGTGGCTCGTGGCGGATACCAGCGACCTGGTCGTCGCCAGCGTAAAGCCCAGCTAGTCGCAATACCGTTCAGTTAACAGCGTTGGACGTGGATGGTTGTGGTGTCGCCGGGCTGGGGCCAGGTGGCGTGGGCGGCGCGTTTGACGTGCCATTTGGTGTACTTCCTCTTCACGACGTGCGGTGCTGCGCGTCGCCGCCGCTCTGGGTTGAGCCTGCGGAGCAGGCGGCGTAGGAAGTCGAGCCAGCCGGGGCTGTCGCGGCCGTGCTGGTCAGGGGGGAAAGGCACCCGGGTGGGCGAGGGTCTGGCGGGTGATCCGCAGTGCGGCGACGAAGCTTACCCGGTCCGGGTCGCGGCCGGCATGGGTTGCAGCCTCGGCCATCA
>NZ_FQZG01000057.1 GCF_900141915.1 Tessaracoccus bendigoensis DSM 12906
GCGGTTCGGTTGCACGTTGAGTGCCGGTTATCGTTCGAGGCTGACGAAGGTGGTGTCGTCTGGGAAGCATCCTGCCCGCATGATCACACGGGCGAGGATGCTCCAGAAAGGATTCGCTGGGCGCGAGCGCGACCCACGACAGGCTACGGCCCGGCTCTGTGGATGTCGCCGCGAAGCAGTCCAGCCTCCGCTCTCTTTGGGTGGGTTGACATGCGCACCGTGCAGTTCATCGACACGAGTGTGCTCCTCGAGTTCCTTGATGTGCCGGGGCACAACGGCCAGCACGCGGAGATCACGGCCGAGATGGAGCGCAGGATCGACGCAGCGCCCGGCTCCCGCCAACCGGTCAAAGCTGCGTCGAGGCCGGCTCCATCACGACGGCATCGGCCGACGCGTCAACAACCTCGACTCTCTGGTCGTCAGCCGCCACGCGTCGCGGACGCGGTGTCGACTGCGAGCGACCACGACCCTGCCGCGCCCCGCTCACCTCGGCCGCCGGTCTCCTCCGCCCATCGTCCTCAGCGTAGTAATAGCGCGGGCTGGCGCCGCTGTACCCGTATCCGAACGCGGCGGCCCCCAGGTCCTTTTTCGGCACCTGGTTCATGACGAACCCGAGCAGCGCGGCGTCGACGTTGTCGAGGTTGCGGGTCGCCAACGCGATCTGCTCCCTGAGTGTCTTGCCGTGCTGCACCACCAGGAGCACCCCGTCCGACACGGCGGAGACCAGTCCGGCGTCGGCGACCGGCAGCAGGGGCGCCGCGTCGATGATCACCAGGTGGGTTTCGGAGAGGTGCGCGATCAAGTCCGCCATCCGCTTCGACCCGACGATCTCGCTCGGGTTCGGAGGAATCCGCCCCGCAGGCAGGACGGACAGGTTCGGTTGCGACGTCGACACCAAGGCATCGGCCACGGTCAGGGAACCGGCCACCACCTGCGTGAGGCCGACCGCGCCGTCGATCCCGAAGAGTTGCGCGACGCGGGGGCGCCGCAGGTCCGCGTCGATGAGCACGGTCGGCTCGCCCGACTCCGCTAGGAGGGCCGCGAGTTGCATCGCGATGGTGGACTTACCCTCCCCCTGGCTCGGCGATGTGACGACGATGCTGCGTACCGGGGTGTCGACGCTCACGAAACGCAGGTTGGTGCGCAACTGGCGCAGCGCCTCAGCGGCCGTGCCCGAGTCGTTGACGAGGCTGACGCCGCTGGCCAGCTCAACTGCGGTCGGAACGACACCAAGAGCGGTGGCAGACGTCAGCTCCTCCACCTCATCAGCCTGCCGGACCCGACGGTCCAGGCTTCGGCGCAGCACCACGGCACCGAACCCGCACAGCAGGCCGAGCGCGAGCCCGAGCGCCAGGTTCCTGGCCCAGTTCGGCGACGTGGGCCGCGACGGCGTCAGCGCCGGCTCGACTGGGGCGATTTTCACAACTAGCTGGTCCGTCGGCTCCCCTGTGACCGTCATGGTCTCCAACTCATTGGCAGCGACCGACGTGGCACGGATGCCCGCGTCGGCCATCAGCCTCGCGCCCTCGGCGGTCGGCGCCTGCGCGGTGATCTCGAAGATGACGCCGTCGTTCTTCGCATCAAGCGACACTTCCCCAGACTGCACACCAAGTTCTTGCGCCACCGTCTCCGCGACGGACCGACTCTCCGCCAGCGGAAGGTAGGTAGCGGCCTTCTCGGCCGCGGGGTTGCGGGCACCGGCGTTCTCGGTGCTGGAGTTGCCGACCACCACGTATCCGACGGAGGTGGCCGAGTAGAGGGTGGGTTGCAGGTAGGAGATACCTGCTCCCACCGCGACACCCAAGATCGTTGCGAGCAGTAGTGTGAGCCAGTTTCGTCGGGCCAATGCCCAAAGCTGCACGAGATCCAAGATGTCTCTCCCGGTGCGGGGTTTCCTGCGGGCTATCGCCACGCGCAAACGAGATTATCAGGCGAGGAAGCCGACGGGCACTCGGGCTCCGCACACGGCCATGTCCAAGCCATCAGGGTCTGCGTCAGCGTGTCAGCAACTGCCCACAACCGAAAGATTGGTCACATCATGCAACGGGATTACGCGCGGGCTCTTCTCCCCACGCACCTGCAGCCAGATCTCGCCGCCGTCGGCCGACTCGACGGCACCGCAGCTTGAGCCATCACCGGTTTGCACGTTGAGCATTGGTTCCTCCCCGGGTGCCACCCATAGCAGGACTGCCGCGCAGATCGTGGCCATGACGCTCCCGACGACGGCGAACTGCGCCACTCGGATTAGCCACGCGATCCTGCGCATCTTCTGCCGACGGAACTCCTCGACGGTGATGTAGCTCGCCTCGAACTGTTTCCGCGTAATCGTCGTCGGCACGCCGGCTGAAGCGGTGAGCACGCATCCCAAACCGACGAGCCCACCCAGTGCTGCAACGATGACCGCCAAAAGCACCCACGCGCGCCATTCTGGATCGAGAGCTGAAGCGTCGGGCGCGTTGGCGATGAGGATTCCGGCGGCCAGTGCGCTCGTCAGGGCGGCCATGCCCTCCTGCCATCTGGTTGCAGAACCAGCCACCTCACTCGCCGACATTTCGGTGAACTCTGCCCACTGCTCCTCAGCAAGCACCTCAGCCGCGGTCGGGGTGGGAGGCGGCTCCGAAGGTAGCCAACCGCCGTCTCTCGGCTCCTGTGTTGGCATCACTTGCTCCCCGACCAATCCACGTGTGCCCATATCTTGAACGCCGCCCCGCACCCCTTATCCCCTTCAGGCGTCCCATCAACGGGTGGGCCAGCGCAGCGGATCGTTTCGGCAACCACATCGTCATTCTTAGGGGCAGGCGCAATCGGAGGAGACAGCTCCCCTACGTGCCTATCACCTAGGTACCCACCACCGACGACGACCGCAGTTGAGTCAACATCAATCGAGAAGATCCCGGCACAGCGCGGGCACTCGACCACGGCCACGAGTCGACGGCTCTTTCCCGACACCATGATTCGGGCGTCAATCCTCCCCTGCAACTGCAACTCGTGGGCACGTTTGGTCCACCGGCTTTCCGGAGTGGCCCCAGGTCGATACTCCACCATTGCTACCACGCTCCCAAGACTCGGATCGGTGCCCAGCGACGGAGCCGTCCACGAAACTCCGGAAAGCCGATGTTGGCCAGGATCGTCGCACGCAATGCGTGGCTCCAGTCCATAGTCTGGCCAGCCTCGAGTAGTGAGTCAACGAAATGCGCTCCGATCGGATCGTCGCTCAGTTCATCGGATGTGGCGAGCACCGACGCCGCGCCTCGAGCCTGCAGAATGGTGGCGACGGTCAACGGGTCACCCGATTGCTCCTCAGGCACGAATGCGCTCCAGCAGGAGATCAGCGCCACGCGTCCACCCGGCTTGGCGCGCATCGCTTCAAACGGCGTGAGAAGCAGCCCTTCCCCCAGGTCGAGGAAGTGCCCCAGAGCCTGCAGCGGGACTCCATGAGCAACGATGATCAGGTCCTGGCCAAGTTGACCGTCGAGCAGCATGGCCAGCGCGGCACTTGCCGATTCGCACCGTTCGCCGGAGACTCCGTCCAGCAGTTGTGCCTGGACGTTCGGGCCGACCCACTTGCGCGTCTCGCGAGGCCAGCCCGTAGGACGCTCACGCATTGCGGCAGCGAGGGCGAGTGACGGGCAGATTCGCAGCGGAAAGCGCGCCCCCAGCACATCGCCGTTGCCAAGGGGTATCGCCGCCCAGGGCAGGGGCCATAGTTCCTCAAGCGGGACGATCAACAGAGGCGTTCCCTCGGGGAGCCTATCCAGTTGCTCAGGGAGGAGATTGGTCAACGGACCCAAGCTGTCGAGATGATCGAGCAGCGGCTGCGAGCGCCAGTCGTTGAGGGCTGATCTAACCTCCTCAGGCATCGCATACTCGTCGCAACACGCCTCACCGTCGGCGTCGACCAGCAGGGCGAAGTAGCGCAGCGGCCTCTCCGGAACCGGCGCGAGAAGTAGGGCGGCGGTGCCAGGTGGCACTCCGTCGAGGTGCGTCTTGGCCAGGGCGTGGTCGTAGGGGGTCGAAAGCGAGGCGATTGCGGTTCCGGTTCCATCCTCGATCATCCCGGGGAGCGCGCTTCGCAACGCCGTCCTGCCGAGTAGGCGTTGAGTTGGGGAACCGTCCGCCTCGGCGAGGCTATTGTCCGCCGTTTTGGCCTGCGCGAGCAGGTGCGTCCTCAGGATCGCGTCGTCACCGAGCCGGGGACCGGCGCCTGTGGTAAGACCAACCAGCCGCCTCCCCCAGAGGCCTTCGAAGACAGAAACGAACAGGACTGGGTCCCTTATCCGGCACGCCATTCGAAGGCCGCGCCTATAGATCTGAGCAAACCGGCGTCGATACTCCTGCTGCGCAGAAGGTCGGCTCTGAACGCAGCGCAAGCTCTCCAAGGCTGTCAGCGCACCTCGCACATCCGCCGCCGCATCATCCCGCCGCCCGAGCGCCTCAAGCACTTCGGACTTCTCGGTGAGGCAATAGGCCAGTGAGCCAAGGCTGTCTTCCCGACCGTCGAAGTATCTGGTGGCCGCCTCACGCGCGTCGAGGGCCGCCTCGAGATTGTGAGCCTTGCGTTCAATCTGGGAAAGCGTCATATTCGCGTACGCCACACCACGTCCGTCACCGACCTGATGCGCAACAGCAGCCGAAGCAGCCGCCGCTACACGGGCAGAGTCCCACTGCCCTGCCAACAGCCGCCCGGTCGCGAGCAGGTCGAGCGCTGCTGCCCTCTCCGTCGGCTGGTCGACGCGCCGCAGGGTTTCCAACGCCTTGAGCACTGAGCGCCGCAGCCCATCAGGGTCCTCGGCCATCCGGAAAGCATCGGCGAGCCGCACATACAGCCCTGGAAGCGCGACGGGGTGGTCGCCGAACAGCTCAGCCGCCCGATCCGTTGCTTCGACCGCGCCCGCAAGGTCGCCGTTAGCCGTCAGGATCTCGGCTCGAACGAGGTAGGTATTGGCGAGATACATCGCATCGTCGAGGCCCCTGGCCAACTCCTCACACAGGTCGACGACGTGCATGAGTTCCTCGGCTGACCGTCCGCGTCGTTGCAGGAACAGCCAGGGGACGAGCGCACGGAGCCGTCCGAGACCCATTCCGTTCTCCCGCGCCACGCGCTCGGCTTCGTCATACATATCTGAGGCCGCGCCGGTGTTGTCCCGGGTCCGTTCCACGTCGCCAAGCCCGACGAGCGCATCGACCAACACGACCGGATGGCCGCCAGGCGAACGACCCATCGTTTCCAGTTCCCTGAACAGTGCCTCTGATGCACCGACATCACCTTCGGCCAGAGCACGCTCCCCAAGGGGAACCAGTTCGATCTGGCGCCCCCAGCGCGGCCACGGGACTTCAAACCACTCCGGAGTAGAGCCGTGCGACAGGTTCTTCAGGACGTAATACCGCGCGCGCAGAGCGGCAGGCCCAGGCTTGGGCAAGCGTGTCAGCATAGGCGTCACCGTTTGGCGGGCCGAACCAGGATCAGAGGCAAGCGATTTCCCAGCCAAGATCCAGAGTTCGTAGAGCGACTTTGACAGATCCCGCTCCGAGAAGACGGCCATCACATCACCCGCCTCCCATCTGACGTGCCACTGACCAGACGATAGCGTCGCTCGGCAGCACTGCGACGACTTCAGGCCAGAACAGCAGCCAACCGCCGACCCAGCGATGCATCGGCGACGCCGTAGTGCTTGAAAACGGATTCGTCTGGGCGGTGGTCAACTCGCGCTCAGGCGGCGACCTGGTTCTCAACCTGGTGCTGCACAAGCATCGGATTGACCCCGAAATGCTGAGCCGCCCGCTGCAACGCGTCCTCTGAGTAGTCCCCATCCAGCAACTCGGCGATGCCGTCAGCAGGGGCGAGCAGTTCCGCAGCGAACGCCCGCTCAGCCCGCTCGGTGTACTGCGTGGCACGAGTGAGCAAGGACAAACCCCGAACCGGAGCAAGGCCGTGACGGCCTATCACCCGGGCGGAAGCAAAACGCTTCGCCGTGGCGCTGGTTCCCGCCCCGACCACGACCGACAGGCTCGACTCCCCATCCGCCTGAACCAGCGCATCGATATTCAGCGGGGCGCGTGAGACCGTCTGGCCGACCGTCAGAAGATCATCAATTGGAGCCTCAGCGGTGGGCTCAAGCCCGAGGAGATGTCTCAATCTGCGCGCTCGCTGATATCCAATCTTCCATGGCGCAACCCCTGCAGCCGAGGACCAATCCAGCGGTCCAAGCGGCGGAATCTCCAGGCGCCGGGGCGCCTCTGCGCCCGACGCTTCCAGGAGCCAGTCTGCCGATTCTGCGAGCTGCCCGAGAGGGACCGCGCGTGCCAAGTCGGCGAGCAACTCGGCACTCCCAATCCTCCGCTCAGCGCCAAGCATCAACTGAGCCACATCAGACGGCGTGTCGTACGGGTCCTGCCCCCATGCGGCAGCGACCAAACAGAAATCCCTCTCGGCCGTGTCAGCCTGCTGAATTGCCGCCCATTCCTCTTGGAGCAGGGTGCCCTTCACACCCTCGTCATCAAGCCTCCGCACGGTAGCGTCGATGAACCCCGCGACCGCCTCGAGCGTGGCCCCAGCATCGAGCACGGCCTCGGCCCGGGTGAGGAAGCGGACGCTCTCCGGGGCCTTGTCGCGCGAACGAAGCGTCACCCACATGAGCCCATGATCGTTTCGAAGCGTCAGATCCGGCCACGCAAAACCTGAACCGGCTCCGGCGAAACGGACCCCGTGGTCCGACTGGAGATGCGCAGGAACGCTCATCCGCCACCAGTTGACCGCCAGATACTCCGCCAGCGGATACGCCGACACGTCAATGCTGCGGCGAGGACCACCCGAACCATCGCGCTGCTCGACCAGGGTCGCTGACGCATCGTCGAGATCGATGCTCAAACGACACCAGGTTGCTGCCACCTCAGCCAAGCGAACGCCGGGAGCCGACTCCCAGTCCCACCGGAAACGTAGCGTCACGGCGTCTCCTCCCCGCTGCGCAACTCATCCTCACGGGATCGCAGCCCGTCCGTAACCTCATCGTCGGCCAACGGGTAGCCCGGATAGGTTCCCTGCACCTCATCGACGAGGCGACCCTCGAACCAGGAGTCCCCCTCAATTGCCAGCACGACGTCGTAGGCGGCGCATCGCGGTGCCCCTCCGTACTCCTCATACACGCCAGTCACCCATTCAACTCACCGTCGGCACCGGGGATGGCGATGACGCAGACGCGACCGGAGCAGGGCTGGCGCTGGGCGCGATCCCCGACGGCGCCACCGACCCCACCGCAGTCGGCACACCCGCCGGAGCCGGTGACGGCACCCACAGCGTCGTGATCAACCCCAGGAAGCACAGCAACGCACCGACGCCAGCCATCCACTTGGAACGCGCCAGACGCTTCAGCGCGGCGTCGGCCTGCCACACCTCGTACATAGTGAAGGAGTTGTGCTTCGCGATCAGCTCGCGCAGCTCGATCGTCGCGCTCCTCCTGCCGCCCTCGATCGTCAACACCAGCCACAGCGCCCAAGCGACGAAGATCAGCCCGCCGCCCAGGAACCCGGTCAGGGCCAGGCGCCACCCCCACGGCGTCGACTCCCCCAGCCGGACCCCGACCAGCGCGACCGTGGCACCCGCCCCCGAGGCGAGCATCGCGTACCCATTGCGCCACACTTTCGCCTCAGCGAGCACGCTCTCGAGGCGCGTCTTCTCGAGTTGCTTGTAGGCGCGCAGGTCCGTGTGCGTCGGACGCGGTGGCCGCTCATCCATCGCCGACCCCCTGATCGGGTGGGAGGGCCAGGAAGAAGCTCGCGCCGCAGCCCCGCACACTGTCTGGCGCGCCGGGATGGCTGACGTCGCAGTCGCAGAGGAAGTCCGACGATACGGGCCCGGCCTGGGCACCCTTTCGCTCACCGCGGATACTTGACACCGGCAAGCGCAGCGATGTGGTCTGGCTGAAGCCGTCGTCGCATCGCGGGCAACGGCCATCCATGCGTAGTGACGGCGCCACGCCGGTGGTTGCCCAGACGGTGATGGCCCCGGAAGCCAGCAACGTTGCCGCCCGGGCGTCCAGCTCGGCTGAGGCGACCTCCGCGTAAGGAACTGTTGGGGTGCCCGCAGCGCCAGCCCCCGCGAGCGACGCAGCGGGGCCCGGTTCCCCTCCGCCCGCCGCGCTCTCGTCGTGTTCCTGAGGCGGCGACGCCTCATCGCGGCCCAGCACGGCCGCCAACGCTCTCCCCCACCGGTTCATGGTCGCCTCCTTGCCACCCAAATCTCCCACACCGCCCGATGCGTCCTGCGAGAATCCAGCGCATGGACATCCCGGAGCCCGACGCAGACGCCGAGGCCACCGACGACACCGTCGACGCTGACGACCTGGTGTCCATCGCCGACGCGACCGACCCCGCTGATCCTTCCTGGCTGGGGTGCCAGTGGGACGCCTCCGATGCCCTGCACGAAAGGTATCTGAGTGGGCGCGACCCTGCCGACCTCGATGCCGCCATCCGTCGCTGGCACTCCGCTGTCGACGCCGACCCCACACCTTCAGCGGGGGCGCTGTTCCTCTTGGCAAGCATGGTCTCCGACCGCCTGGATCTCACCCCGTCCGTCGCCGACCGCGAGGACTGCGTCTCCCTCCTCGAACGGGCCATCGCCGCAGAGGACGCCGACCCCTCCGACGGCGTTCAAGCAGCCGCGTGCCACTCCACTCTCACCGACGTCCTGCTCTCTGACTCGCTCGGTGAACCCTCCGTCGAGGATCTCCAGCGCGCGGTGCATCACGGGCGGCTCGCCGCTGCGGGGCCGGGCGATCCGGAGGAACGCGCCCGGTGCTTCTACAGCCTGACCGCCGCACTCATCGCTCTGCACCAGGCGACCGGAGACCTTCAGCACCTCCGGCAGGCCATCGTCGAGCAGCGCGCAGTCCTGAGCATCATCGGCGCCGAGCACCCGGATGCTCCCGGTGTGGCTGCCGATCTCCTTCCCCTCCTCGTCAGGTGGACGCAGCTCACCGACGACGAGTCGACGCTCGGCGAAGCAGAAGACATAGCGACCGGCCTTCTGGCCGATACGGCCATAGACCATCCAGACAGGCCATTCGTGCTGACGAACTCGGCCAAGGTATTTGTCGAGTGCGCGCATCGACGAAACGACATCGGCCTTCTCACGACCGCCCTTGGCCTCTATCGCGACGGGGCACGCCTCGCGGAACCCGGCACCGCTTCCCGGGCCCTCGACCTGATCAACATCGCCACGACCTGCCACGAGGCCTACGACCGGCTCGGGGAGGAGGAGTACCTCACCGAGGGCGTCCAGGCAGGCAAACGCGCGCTCCGGATTCTGGGCAAGCGGGGTCCGAACAGGGCGGCCGCTCTCATGGCGACCGCCAATCTCCTGAGGGACCGGTTCCTCCTGCGCGGCCGCCGCAAGGACCTGACCAGGGCTGTCCGGATGACGCAGAAGGCCGTCAGCCTCGCCCCGGTGGGTGACCCTTCGCGGGCAAGCTACCTGACGAGCCTCGGCGTCATGCGCTCGGACCTGTATGACGAGTTCGCCGACCGCGCTCAACTCGACCTGGCCATCAGCCACCACCGGGAGGCATTGGAGGCGTCAGAGGCCATCCGTCAACGGGTTCCCGAACGTCAGCACGATCTTTCGACTGCCCTGCTGGCCCGGTACAAGGACGCCGGCAACGACGATGACCTGGCTGAGGCTGTGGATTGGGCTGAGAGCGCCGTCATCGCCACGGAGCCACACTGGACGACGTGGCCCGTTCACGCCAACAACCTCGGCAACCTGCTCATGGAGCGCTACGAACTCTTCAGGGAACGCGACGACCTGGAGCGCGCGATCAGCACCTACGAGCAGGTGGTTGCCGCACCTCGACAAACGCCTTGGGAGGTGTCCAGCTACGCCACCAATCTCGGGCTCGCGCTGGAATCACGCGGCGTCACGGACGGAAGAGTCGAGGATGTGACCGAGGCGCTGACCCATCTGGAACGGTCGGTGGCACTGCTCCCGGCAGGCCACCCGGATCGCGCCCCTCGCATCTCCAACCATGCCGATGCGCTTCGACGCCGCTCCGTCATGCACCACGAGCTCGGCAATCGTCCTGAGGCCCACAGGGATTGTCTTCGCGCCGTTGCGCGCTGCACAGAGGCGATCGAGGCTGCCGGGAACAGCGAGGCGCGGCTGCTGCCAACCTTGGACAATCTCGCCGAGGCGTTGCGTTGGCGCAATGTGCTGGCCCCCGGCGCCGTCGATCCCGCGGAGATCCTTGCGGTTCAACAGCGGGCCGCGGCCCTCACCATGATTCCGGCGGCCGACCGGTTCCGCCAAGCGGTCCGATGGGCCGAAGACGCCGAGCGTTACGCCGTCCCTGACGACGCTTTGCGGGCCTACGCCCTCGCCGTCGGGCTCACCACCGAGGTGGCGTGGATCGGGCTCTCCGTCCCAGAACGCCTCGAACTTCTCCAACAGATGAACAGCACCCTGCAACACGCGCTCACCTTCGCCGTCTCCGTCGGGCAGCCCTGGACGGCAGTGGCGTGGGCCGACCATGTGCGATCGGTGGTGTGGCGCCAGGATCTGGCAGTCAGTTCGCTGGGCAGGCACCTGGACGATCCGGGCCTCCTCACGCTGTCGAACTCGCTCTCCACGCCGTCGGATGGTGCAGACGTCGACAAGCGCCTCCGTCGTGAGCAGGCACGTCTGGCAGCCCATGATCAGGGCGAGAGCCTGAACTCCCCTGTCCCGTCTCCCACGGACTACGCGGCCATGTCGTTCGAGGGTGTCGTCATCCTGCTCATCCCTGGGGAGGATGCCTCCCGGGCGCTACTCCTCCGGGAAGGCGTCGAACCCACCGTGGTCACGCTGCCGCTGGCGTCCCAGGACCAGTTGGACGCTCAGGCTGCCTCGCTTCTCAAAGCCATCGAGGGCTTCGGCGACGACACGTCTGACCCGCTGCGCGAACGCACGGCAACGCACGGCGTGTTCGACTGCCTCGACTGGCTTTGGGAGGCCGTCGCCGCCCCAGTCCTGGCAGCGCTCGGGGACACCGGGGGTGAACGGCCACACCTGTGGTGGTCGCCGGTGGGCTCCTTCGCGCTGCTTCCCATCCACGCGGCTGGACGCCATCCCCGCACCTCGCCCCACGTGAAGGCAAGACCCACCTGGGCGGTGGCTCTTCAAGACCGGGCGTTGTCCTCGTACGTTTCGAGCGTTCTTCCGCTGTCCCCTGAAGGCCGGTCGACGGAAGAGCGTGACGGGCACCTTCTCTACGTCAGCGTGGATTCGCCGAAGGCACCGCTCGTTCACCTCGAGCCTGAACTTGCGGCTGCACGGCAGTCGCTACCCAACATCCCCATCACGGCACTGAACGACACGGACGCCACCCTCGCGGCGCTACACAGCGCGGTGCCGCGTTGTCGCTTCCTGCATATCGCCGGTCACGGCGTCCGCTCTGATGAGGACCTACTCCGCGCCGGATTCTCAGTGGCGGACGGACTGTTCACGCTGGGCGACCTCGCGGCAGCCCATTCAGACGACGGCGAACTGGCGGTTCTGCTCACCTGCGATTCCGCACGTGGCGCCCGTGGCCTGCCGAACGAGTCGCTCCATACGGCGGCCGCCGCGCACAATGCGGGCTTCCCTGACGTCGTGGCGACCATGATGCCCGTTCGTGACACCTCCGCAGTGGTTGTCGCCAAGTCGCTCTACACGGCGCTCAACGCGGAGCCCGATGAGATTGCGAGGACCATTCCGCACGCGCTCGACGAGGCTGTCTCTGCTCTGCGTCTCGACCCGGCCACGGGCCCCGACCCGCTGTCCTGGGCCCCGTACGCCCACTACGCCGCGGCTCCTCCCAGCCAGCACCATGGCCGCCCCAGTCCGGGCCCTGGGCCGAGCTAATCCTCGACGCCTTCACACGACTCCAGATCCGCTCCTGCCCTTCCTGGATACCCGCCCACCGCGAACGACACGCGGTGACTCGTCACACCTACCTGCGAGAATCAGCTCCACATCGACGCTACAGGCGACGATCAGCCACACGGGGTCGTCATGAAAGATCGAGGCTAGAACTCGAAGGGAATCTTCTGCGGGTCCAGGCTGATCAGGCTCGTCTCGTAGACAACGAGGTCTGTCTGACCGTGAACATCAAGGGGTTCGCCAGCCCGGCGCGGGCGATTACGATCTCATCCACGTAGGGGAAGTCGAAGTCATACCGATCGGTAGCGAAGGACCGATACCGAATCTGACCAGGCTGATCGCCGGTGCTGTCCATGGGTCCGACCCAGATATCGCCCTTCTGCGCGATGCCAAAGTTCCGTAGTGCCTGATATGTGTCCGTCAGCGGATTCGTCGCTTCATAGGCGAACCAGCCCGTCCCC
Source organism: Tessaracoccus bendigoensis DSM 12906 (assembly GCF_900141915.1). Taxonomy (GTDB): domain Bacteria; phylum Actinomycetota; class Actinomycetes; order Propionibacteriales; family Propionibacteriaceae; genus Arachnia; species Arachnia bendigoensis. Next base: position 12,352 of record NZ_FQZG01000057.1, read on the forward strand.
CACGTGAATGCTCTGGAAGATCCTGGGTCGACGGCCTTCATCGAGTCCAGGTTGCTGGTAACGGCGTTCCTCAGCTGCCACTCATACATCGCCCACAGCGGCCGCTCACGGTCGATAACGCGTGACATGTCAAGTTCCCACGTTTGCCCCGAAGCGCCCACATAATGCCAACAAAGCTCCGACGCCACTGTCCAGCCGGCACTCTCCTGGCTCTGGCACTTGGCCTCGACGTTCGAGTACTCCCTGTAGTACAGGAGGGCATTCAGGTTACTGCGAGCATTCCAGGAGGGCTGGCCTTCGAGCCCCCACCCATTCGTCGCAATGTCCGCTGTAGGCCGAGGCTCTCCGGAGGATCACCAGCCACCAGCCCTACCTCAATGCCATCGCCGGCGAGCTCACCGACCGTCCCCGTCAAAGCCTCAGGTTCCTCACACCCAGCGATGTCTTCGAACGACTACTTGTCACCGGTCATGTCGCTTCCTCGCCTTGACATCGCCCCCAACTTACGTCCGCGAGCGCGTTCCCTCCAAGAACTATAGAGGTAGAGAAGCCGAGTCGCCAACGAGACACCCACGATTGACACGCATCTCCTCACCCACTTGCCTTGCCAATAGCCATCGTTCTCCAACACGAAACGCCCCGACCGCAAAGCCTCCTTCACACGATTTCGTTCGTGACGGCCCAGGCCTCCCGAGATGATTAGCGAATTGGCGTACCGAGACGCGCAGTAATCCGCATAGGCCTTCGAGAACTCCGATGTCCAGATCAAACCATTTCGCCGGGCACGCCCAAAGGCCTCCAATACGAACTCGATCTGCCCGATCAGCGCTTCCACAGGGACGCTTCGGCTCGCTTGCCCCGGCCTGCCCTGCCGGTAGGCATACATCGCGGTGGGGACGTAACTATAACGGGCCGGGACACAGACGAGGCGCATGAACCATTCAATGTCCTCATGATGGACACCAGGTCGAAACAAGAGATCATTAGCAATAAGAAACTCTCGTCGCATGACCTTCATGCACGCACTAGGTCGAACATCACGTTTCGCCATCATGTACGGTAGAACGAACCAGTTCGACCTCCCACGCAATTCACCCTGGACCCATGGGACATCTGCCGGCCTTACATCACGACTGGCATCATCATAGAACAGCGAATCGAAAATGATGACATCCACTTGCTCAACTTCTTGCGCTTCTTCCAGCAGAATCCGCAACCCATCCGGTTCAACCCAAAAGTCATCCCCGGAGAGGAACATGACATACTCACCAGATGCCCGGCGAAGGCCTGTATTCAAGGCGCACGAAACGCCCTGATTCGCCTGCGAGATCACAACCACTCGGGAGTCGCTTTGTGCGTATGACTCAGCAATCTCCAGGGATCCGTCCGGCGACCCGTCGATAACCAAGACCAGCTCAAGAGATTCATGCGTTTGGCACAATACACTTTCAATGCACTCTTGCAGGTAGTCCTCCACCCCATATACAGGCACAACCACACTGACCGTCGGCGCAGCCTCATTCAACTCACTATTCATGACCCCGTCCCGCAACTACCCACCACGTCTTGCATACTCTACTCTCGCGCCTCGAACGACGTTCGCGCCACGAACCTCCGCCCCTATTCGACCGGCCTATTTCTCGGCCGATGCTGCGAGTGACCTCTTGTAGAAATCGCTCGCTTCCGAGAGCAGTCCAGGCCTCTCACAGGCCGATATAGTCCCATTCTCAATGACCGCTATCCTATCACAGATACCAACCGTCGACATACGATGCGCAATGAGAACAATCGTCATTCTTCCGCGAAGCCGATCGAGAGCAGCACGAATTGCGATTTCGCTCTGAGGATCAAGTGCGGACGTAGGTTCATCCAACACCAACACCTCAGGATCACCCGCGATAGCCCGGGCAATGGCGACCCTCTGTCGCTGCCCGCCGGAAAGTCGACCCCCCTCCTCACCGACAAAGGTTTCAAGGCCATCTGGCAGTTCACTCACCAAATCCATCAGGTCAGCAACGACACAGGCCGCCGCGACCTTCTCCAGAGTGATCCCCTCACGCATGAACCTGACATTATCGCCGATGGACCCGGCGAGTAAACGCGGCTCTTGTGGCACGAACGCAACCTTACGTGCCAACCAGTCCCTATCCACAAGGTCCATGCTTACGCCCCCGACTCGCAGAACACCACCCGTCGGTTGCCTTAGCCCCAACAACAGTTGAACGATAGTCGACTTGCCGGCACCGGACGGCCCAATGATTCCCAGAATTTCACCCCTTGCCAGGGAGATGGTGACGCCGGAGAGGACTTGCTCGCCGCCAGGATAGGCAAAATCGATTGCATTCAAACAGAGAGGCGCGACCGACTTCGGCCTAGCCTCACCTCGCGGGGCGCGATCCATCACATACTGCTGGATAGCGTCATCCACGCTTCTGATAAACGGCAAGTTTCCCGCTATAGTCGCCAGGGACGACATCATTTGCTGACCATAGCTCATGGAGCGAAGCATGAGGAGCACCAGCGAACTCAAGGCCAAGGGATTTGACGCCTTCATCATGAATGCGATTGCGAGACCTCCCAGCATGAAGGCATAAAGCAACGAGGTATACAGATGCGGTAAGCCGTTGACCAAAACATTCGTTCGCCGCTGGGCGTTGCTAGCGTCTCGAATGAGGAGTCCAAGCCGTTCAATAAACGCTGATTCTACTCCAAAGACCTTCATTTCGAGTCCTAGGCCACCGACTTCTGCGACCCCTTTTGCAAACTGAATATCCGCCTGGGCATGCCTATCAGCTCGATGACGCAGGCCTCGACGAAAGGGCCCGAGAACCAATGAGGCAAGGGCGAGACCCCCAACAACTGCTGCAGCGGAGAGCGGATCCACAACGAAGCCCGCAATCACGAAGGCCAATAGGCTGATTGTAGCAGTGACACCATGCGCCACCGTCGCTACAGTCTCCGTCGTCCGTTTGATGAACGAAGTCATAAGTTCCTGAAGTCGCCCGCTCTGCGAAGCCTGCTGGACCGCCCAACTCGTCATAAGGTAGGATCGAGCGAGCCGGTCACGCTCGTACGTAGTAACAGACGCCACCAGCCCCGCCGAGACCTGCACGGCACCAAGATTACCCAAGGTCCTAACGACCAATAGGACACCAGCTAGGGCAAATGCTCCACTGGAGTCCAGCGAGACCCCAAGAACCATGGAGACATTCTCCCCGCCCCCCAAGAACGCCACCGCCAGCGAAGTCACGAGAAGAATGAAGCCGATCTCGCCCGACGCTCCCAAGAGTGAAAGAATCGCGAGACCAACCATCCTCACACGGTGCGGCTGAATGCGATCAATCAGGCCGCGCAAAGACGAACTCCTATTCCGACATCCCTCTGCATCTCGCTTCATTCTCATCTCTTCACTTCTCCGCTATTGCGCATTGACATAACCTTCCATTAGCCACATATTCCAAACACATGCAAAAGCACTTTGGTTGGCGAGCTGCTTCTCATAAGCATAATTCTCATCATCGCACTCAAGACCGTAGCAAGTTAACCCGACTTGGGAGCAAGTCGACGAGCTGAGCTGCATCAAAAGCCACGGCGGGGCCGGCTCCTGACGCTCCGCTGAGGCGAGTCAGTCTTCGCGCTGGGAACACCAGCGAAGACGCCTTGTCGTCAAACCTTCTACCCATCCGATCCCGGTTCGGTTGCCAGAACGAGCGAACCGGCTGGGGTGATCGAGACTCTATCCTGGAAGGCCTACCCCCCGTGGGACCATGGTCTTGAATGTCGCCACCGCCAGCATCCAAGCTTGGGCACCCAAGACAGGGCACCGACGGCTGGAGCTTCAGGCTATGCACATGCCTGACTCTACTTGCGCTCCAGAGTCTCAATATGATAGGCATTGCCACGCGGCACACTTGAATCTCTGAATCGTTCCCGAGAGCATCCGGCAATGCGCTGGTACCAAAGCGACCCTCTGCTTGGCCGACGACCACGGCCAGGGCCACCACGGACCCCATCCACAAGCAGCTGGACCGCGGGCGATATTGACGATCTGGATTGGGGTGAGTTCGCTCTTGGGTGCGACCAATATTCCGTGATATAGACGCTGGCTTGATACGCATTGATCCTTTATGACCATATTGATGGGCGACCCACTGGCGACTAAGGCCCTGAACTGGACAAGCGATCCTTGTTTGAGGCTGGGAGGAGCCGTACCAAATTCCTGGCCTCTTGCGCGCAGTCGCATTTCGAATCCTTCGTCAAACAATATGCAAGGTCACAGACTCCGCCCGAGGACCTACCCTCCGAACGGTAGAACTCGGCGAGGCTCCTCGCCGCCGAGGTGATGTCATAGCCCGCCTTGGCGATCTCGTCGGACATCAAGCGCTCGCTGGGTGCAACTGTCATCCCCAGTGCGCGCTCCGCCCAAGATCCTGGTGCTGTGGCGAGACTCTCAAACGCTACACAGTCCGAAAGAGCGATCTCACGTGTCACCTCCGTTGACGTCAACGACGGAAGCCCCAATGCCTGTGACTCCACCAAGACAAGAGGCAACCCTTCGAAGTTCGACGGCAGGATGAACAAGTCCATTGCACTGAGCAGCTCCGGTACATCCAATCTGTGGCCCAGAAAGTGAACTTTGCCTTCTAGGCCAGCATTTCCGACCGCCCTTCTCACGTCATTTTCAAGGGGGCCATCTCCGACCAGGAGGAGAACGGCCTGAGGTTCAAGACGCACAAACGCCGCAAAAACATCCACGAGGAAACGGTGGTTCTTCGCGTCGACAAAGCGCCCGACATGACCAACCACTAGGCGGTCCTCAATCCCGAGTTCGAGCCTCACGCGCTCTCGCGCGGCGAGGTCGAACTTGAATCTCTCGGTGTCAATCGCGTTGGGGATGACTCGGATCTCATCATCATCGCCGAAGAGCCAATGGCCGGCAGCAACCGAGCAGGCGAAATGGTCGGTAGCAGTCCATCGCAGCAAAGGGCGTAAGGCGCAATGAAGGCGGAACTGCCAAGAGCCGGGCGGAATCTCCAAGCTCGTCGCGTGCGAATGAGCGACGCGGACGCGCTTGCCTGCAATCCACGCTATGAGCAGGTAGATGAAGCTAGTCGGACTGGCGGTGTGCACATGGACAACCTGATGTGGGGTGCGTCGGTTGATGAGGCCCTTGGTCTCCGCGATATTCTTCATGAAGCCCCTGGTTTTGGGGGTGACCACGTTGATGGTTCCCCCCAGCGACTCCACCTCGGTCCGTACGTCAGGGTCAGGCTCGCTGTGGGTCAGGAAATCGAACTGCACCGCGGAACGGTCAATGTGGCGATAGTAGCCCATCAGGACACTGCCCACTCCTCCGGCGAGCGCACCGCAGACATGCAACACTCTTATTGGATCTCCCTGGACTGGGGATGGAGTTCCTGCTTCATCGGTAGCGGTCTTCACCGGACTCGCCTCCTAAAGGCTCGCAATCGGAGAAACTTATTGAGCACCCACGCTGTTGGTTCAAGTCCGATAAGCCGCATGAGGCGTGCGACCTCCCTACTCCTTGCGTAGTTATCGTACTGCGCAAGGTATCGACCTCGCTTCACGAGGGGATTCAGGGCCCTCCGGTCTCCGCGTGACAACCCCCCATAGAAGCCCAAGGCGATCGTGAACTGGTAGAAGCAGTAACTGGCGAAATCCACCTTGAACTCGTCGCAGCTGTCGCTTTCAAGAACCGCCCGCGAACTTCGCGTCACCGTATCCAACAGGTGCGCAACGTTAGCGCGACCGATCATGTCAGTGATCGATCCAGCGCGGTTCTGTCGATACATGTAGACCGAAAAGGGCAGGTAGTCGTAGGTCGCGGGACACCTGACGAGCCGAAGGAACCACTCTATGTCTTCGGAGAAGATGCCAAGTCGAAAGCGCAGGTTGTTGTTGAGTAGGAACCGGCGGCGAACAACCATGGTACACGCGCTGGGACGCACATCAGAGACCTCGACCATGTACCTCAACGCTTGGGTATTCGACGCTCCGTTCATACGTGTGCGATCCAATACCTTCTTTCGAAAAGTCTTTTCGCCAGTACTCTCGTAGAACCTCACTGAATCAAAGATGAGCACATCCGTGGTCGGGTGTGAACGGAGCGCGTCGACACAGCGCGCCAGTGCATCGCCTCCTTGCCAGAAGTCATCTGAATCGAGAAAGATGATGTAGTCACCACGTGCGCGTTCCAACCCCGTGTTGCGAGCGCCCGACAACCCCTGATTCTCCTGGTGTATCACCACAACGCGGTCGTCCCTCGCTGCCCACGTGTCAGCCATTGCCCCTGATGCATCGGGGGAGCCGTCGTCGACCAAGATCAGTTCGAACTCACGGTGCGCCTGATCTAGGACGCTCTGCACGCACTGGGCTAGGTATTGCTCCACGTTATAGATCGGAACGACCACACTAACCAAGGGGTGTTCATCGGCTTGCACGGTTTCTCCGTTCTCTGAGTTTACTCAATGCAATCAGCAACCCACCGGCGAGCACCAAATTTGTGGTGCCTGCGGTATAGAAGTGAACAAATAGACTGATGTCTTATGTTTATGTGCCGCGGTTCTCCTGCCAGCGGATCGAAATTGGCCGGTCTGCATTAACAGTGGTCGAGCAGCACTATGGGCAAACATGTTCGGAGTAGCTTCGGACGGCCCATCGTCGATAAGGACCAGCTCTAGGTTTCCGAGGGTTTGTTCAGCAACGTGCTCTACACACGTCTCCAAGCACTGTTCCGCGTTGCAGATTGACACGTTCCCTCCTAGGGGTGGTGTGGTCATCGACGAGCCGCCTGGACATTGCTACTTCTGCGGGAAAACAGCGGCGCCCCTGCTCGTCGCACCGGGCCAGCAGCGAAGGCCGCATAGGCCAGGACGATCTCAATGGGGAAAAACTTGGCCCGGTGCCTGATGGCCGAACCGTAAGTGCTTACTCCAAGGCTAAAGATGATGTAGCCAGCGAGGATACTTAGGAGAAGTCCCGCAATGAGCACGTCGCTCTGCGGCTTCCCTGAGCGGCAGCGCGGGTAGCTGAGCAAGAGCATCGCGACTAGGCCGAGGCGAGGCAATCCCTCAATCAGTACCGAGATTGCCGTTCCAAGGCTGGTTGCCTGCCACGGTAGCGGGCTCAGCGCGAACAACACCATTCGACTAGGAAGCTGGTACAGGGGTACATCGCTGGCCGCGGGGTCGAGGTAAAAGGTCGTTGCCTCCATCGTTGCTACATCCGGTCCCTGGCCGGGCTGGAGTAGGTCGCCGACATCGGTCAGGCTATCGAACTTGGAAAGGAGTGGCTCCGCAAGCGGCGTGCGCAGCAGAACAAGCATCGCCGCTATGAACAGCGCAGTCCGCACAAGTTGAATGCCTCCTACCCTGTGGTTTCGGATCGCCAGATAAGCGAAGGCGATGGGCAGCACGATCATCCCTGAATGCATCAGCGTGGCTGCAAGAGAGAGAGCCAGGGCGAGAAGCAGTGGAGCGATCCGTCGGGTGTTCCAGAAGCGCAAGAACTGGTACAGCGAGGCAGCCACGAGCAGTTGGATGGGCATTTCGCGCAGGAACGTGACCGACATCACGATCTCGTGCGGCCAGACCATGAACAGCATTGCGGCGCGCACGCCGCCGAGTTCGCCTGTGAGTATTCTTCCGGCGCGGTAGATGTACGTGAACGTTGCCAGTGATGTCACGAACACCAGAAAATACATCTGCTCGGAGCCGCCGCCGAAGAGCGCGTAGACCGAGGCGGTCAGCCTCGTGAACAGATCCCACTCTGCATTGGTCAGGATGATGAATAGATCTCCACCAGAATCCAGGGCTAGCTGGGTCCCGAACCTGTCGTAGAACTGCCAATCAACGCCGCTCAATGGCAGGTTGCGAAAGTGGATCTGGTAGACAAGAATGACGAGCTTCAGCCCAAGAAACATGAGATAGGGCTGCAGGTATTTCGTTCCGTTGACGATCTGCACATTGGAGCGCACGCCGAGCGCCGTGAGGGTGGCCAAGAGGAGCGTCATGACGGGGTTCACGCCCAGACCAATCGACGCAGCGAGGACGAAGAGTGCCGCAAGGATGGGGTAGAGGACGGATACAGGATCACCCTTGCTGCGGATCAGTGTCGGTCCTTGAGACAGAATGGTCACTCCGCACCTGCCTCGTCCGTCAGCTTCAAACCATAGACCTTGGCTAAGGCAGAAGTGACAGTATCCGTGGAGAAGTCCTGCACGCGGCCGACGTTGTAGCTGCCCATGGCTGCGGCCATTGCAGAATCCGCCCCCAGAACATCGAGCGCGGCTGTGAAGGCTGCTCGGTCGTCGGCAGCGGCGACGAGGAGCCCTCCCCTCCCAACATCGACTAGGTCCACGCTACCTCGAATCCGCGAACCGATGACGGGTAGGCCAGCTGCCATCGCTTCCATGAGCGACATTGGAAGCCCTTCTCGAATCGAGGGAAGACAGAAGGCGTCAGAGGCGGCCAGCAGCTCCGGAATGTCGCGGCGATAGCCCAGGAACCTGACCCTATCCTTCAACCCCAACTCCCCGGCCAGTCGCTCGAGGTCGTCGCGTCGAGGCCCGTTGCCACAGATGAGGTACTGCAAGCCCGGCGTGGTAGTGGCTGCTAGCGCCTTGATGACGGTCTGGTGGTTCTTGTTGTCGTTGAGTTCACCGATCGACAGCACTACGAAGTCGCCATCTGAGAGGCCCAGGCTCCGCCGTACTTCAGACCGGTCGGCACTTGAGCTGCTGAATCGGGCGAGGTCCACTCCCACCCCTGGAATGTACTCCACCGCGCGCGCCGGGAATCGAGCCGCTCGCAGGCGATCCTCTCTGTTGATCGTTACCAATACGTCCGTGCCGAACGCGGAGAGCAACTCCAGTGGCCAATAGAGGAGCCAGTTCAGGAGCGGCGCCCCCTTAAAGAAGTGGAAGCCATGGGCGGTGTACACCATCCGTGCGCCGCGCCCTCGCGACCGCTGCCCACACAGGCGCGTCAGGAGGCCAGCGACGGGGGTGTTGCAGTGGATCAGGTCGTAGTCGGTGTCACGCAGCACCTGGCGCAGGCGTCGCACAGCCAAGAGGTTCCGTGGGGTGAAGGGGCTGCGTTCGAACGGTACTTCGATGACGCGATCCACCCCGATCAATTCCAGGCCAGGCTTCTGGTCAAGGTTGTTCCGGGCTGCGACGTGTATCTCATACCCTGCCTGCTTCAGGAGGTCTATCGCTGGCTGATGGAACTGCGCGATGTGGCTGAGCACAGTGGCAGTGAAGAGCGCGCGAGGAGCCCTCCCATCGGTCTCGATCTTCATCTGTTCAGTATCCCTGGCTGGCGTCGATGAACGTGGCGGGTTCCTGCCCAGCGACGAGCCGCTCAGCGTTGGCAACAAAGACGTCCAGCGCCCGCTCAATGTAGCGCGGGGTGGTGCCCGCAACGTGTGGGGTGATCAGCACGTTTGGCCGCCCCCACAGCTGCGAGCCCGCCGACAGCGGCTCCTCCTCGAACACGTCCAGGGCGGCACCTCGCAGTATGCCGGAGGCCAGCGCAGAGACGACCGCATCCTCCGACACCACTCCCCCGCGGGACACGTCGATCAACACCGCCCCCTGCTTCGTGCTGCTGAGCACGTCCTCGCCAACGAGCCCTGCGGTTTCCGCAGTCAGGGGAACGGCCACCACCAGGTAGTCCGCGGATGCCGCCGCCTGCGACAACTGGGCAAAGTCCAAGACGTTGCCCAGGTCCGCGTCGGTGCGCGCAGTGCGGGCCACCGCTTGGATCTGCATTCCCAAGAAGCGGCACCGGCTAGCGACCTCCCGGCCGATGCTGCCTGCGCCGACGATCACGACCTGCGCGTCGGTAAGTTCGGGCAGCCAGGCCCGCTCCCACACGCCTTCTCGGGCCTGGGATGTGAACTGATCAAAACGCTTCGCGAAGTGGAGCATGGCCCCGAGGACGTATTCGCTGATCGGTATGGCGTGCACGCCCTTGCTGCTGGTCAGCGTGTACTGGGCCCAGTCGACGTCCATTGCCCAGATCTTCTCCACGCCCGAGGAGAGGAAGTGGACCCAAGGCGTTCCTTCAATACGCCCCAGTAGCTCCGGCAGCCACGCGACGGTCGGGGCGATCACCGCGTCGAACGTCGATCCGAGCGCCAAATCCCCTGGTTGGCTTGCAAATTCGACCTGAGCGCCGAGAGCCTCCCTCAACCGATCGGTGACGAGCTGACGCTGCTGGTCGATGACCGCTGCGTTCTGGGCAAACAGGATGCGCTTGATTTCAGGCCGCATTTCGCCTCGCCTCCGCAAGCCGGAAACAGTGGCCCGCCAGCACTCGTTGGTTCTTTGCGAGCGCATCGGCGCTGCCGGTACGCCACCGCTCCTCGATATTTCGAAGCTCGGCGATCTCTGCGGGCAGGTCGAGGCGGGCTCTCAACTCCCGTACGGTCTTGGCCGAACCGTGGAAGGCGCGCGAGAGGATGAGGCGGCTCGAGCCGAGCCGCACGTGCTCACCGAGCACCACCGAGGCCGGCAACTCACCCCCTGCGGGGCGCGCGATGCCACCGATGCCAAACGGGATCCCGGCGGCCTTCAAGAGCCTTGCCGGTTCACTCAACAGGTCGGCAGCCAAAGGCTCGAACAGGAAGTCCAAGCCCATCGCGATGCTGAGGTCGTTAAGCCCGTAGTGGACCTCGTCGCCTAGGCGGAGGTGACGCATCCAGGCCTCGGTGCGCACGAGCGCCTGCGGGGTCTCGGCCAGGTACGTGATGGGGGTGCCCGCCGGGACGAGCCCGCGGAAGGCGGCCACCTCGTCGACGGTGGTGAACATCGGCAGCATCAGACGGTCGGCGCCGCGTGCGAGGGCCTCGTCGACCTCACGACGGGTTTCCCCATGCAGGGGGTTGACTCTGACCATCAGCTCGCTGCTGGTGAGCACGGAACGAACCGCGCTGATGTCGTCGAAGGTATGGGCGGCCTTGTGGGTATCCAGATGCCCTTGGCGCTCGGCCTTGCCGTTGACCTCCATGTCGATGAAGATGCGGTGGACGCCGGACGCCTCCGCGTGCCTGGCAAGCTCAGGGTTGGCGGTGATCAGCATCCACTCGATTGCGTCGGTCACTGCTCTGCCCTTTCCGGCCCGGGCGTGGCCGGGGTGAGGTGGGCCCGCCAGTTGGAACCCTCCCCGCCGTAGACGCCGGAGCCGGTCAGCACCACCTTGACCGTGGCGACGACGATGCGAATGTCCAACCAAAGGCTGCGCGTGCGCACGTATTCGGAGTCGTAGCCGAGTTGCTTCAGCCAGTCGAGACCGCGCCTGCCGCGGGTCTGGGCCAGCCCTGTGAGACCTGGGCGCACCTCGAAGCGGTCCATTCGCTGGGTGGGCATCGCGGCCAGTTGGGCCGGGATGATGGGGCGGGGGCCGATGAGGCTCATGTCGCCCCTGAGGATGTTGATGAGTTGCGGGAGTTCGTCGAGGCTGCTTGAGCGCAGGAACCGCCCGGCCCTCGTGATCCTGGGATCGGCCCCCTCCGTGATGACCTGCTGATGCGCCTGCTCCGTCGTCGGGTTGGGGCGATGCGTCATCGTACGGAACTTGAGAATGCGGAAGTTCTCCATGCCCTTCCCGACGCGGACCTGGCGGAACAAGGCCGGGCCTCTGCTGTCGAGGCGGACCCACAACGCGATGATCAACAGGACGGGCCAGATGAGCAGCAGCACGGCGCCGCTGGCGACGACGTCGATCAGGCGTTTGAGTGCAAGCCCAACCGCCGGGCGTCGTCCGGTTGAGTCGTGTCGGGGGTCCTGTGCGGTCACGAGACGAGGGCCTCCAGGTCCGTGTCTGCAACCGCCGTCAGCTGGCGCGCTTCGTCCTGCCCAAGCAGGCCGTAGACGTCCTCGCGCCGGGGCTTCTCCCGAGGGAGGGTCGCCGGGTCGAGGGGGTCGACCTGGACGCTGTTGATCAGCGGATGCGCGCTCTTGTCGCCCGCCTCACCTTCGCTGAACAGCACCTCGTCCAATTTCTCCCCCTCGCGCAGGCCGGTGAAGTGGACCTCGATGCTCTTGCCGGATTCGGCGATCAGCCGCTCCGCGACGTCGACGATCCTGACCGGCTCGCCCATGTCGAGGACCATCACGTCGCCGGGGTTGCCGATGGCACCCGCCTGCAACACGAGTTCGCAGGCCTCGGGGATGGTCATGAAGTAGCGGGTCACATCCGGGTGGGTGACGGTGACGGGGCCGCCGCGGTCGATCTGAGCCCGGAAGGTGTGGAGCACGGAACCGCGGGAGCCGAGCACGTTGCCGAACCGCACCGACAGGTAGGCCAGGTCGTAGCGCTTGGCGTACCAGGCGGTCAGTCGCTCCGCGATCCGCTTCGACCGGCCGAGCACGCTGGAGGCGTCGGCGGCCTTGTCGGTGGAGATGTTGACGAAGTTGGTGACGCCCGCCTGCCGGGCGCAGCACAGCACGTTGGCGGTGCCCCAAACGTTGGTCTTCCAACCTTCGGCCGGGTACTGCTCCAACATCGGGAGGTGCTTGAGCGCTGCGGCGTGGAACACGACGTCTGGGCGGTGGTGCTCGAAGACGGCCTTGAGGGCCTCGTGGTCTCGAATGCTGCAGAGCACCATGTCGTCGGTGTCGAGCAGGCCGACGCCGTAGAGGCGCAGCTGGACTGCGTGGAGGGCCGATTCGTCGCGGTCGAGCAGGATGAGCTTGCTGGGGCCGAGCTTGTGGACCTGGTTGGCCAGTTCCGAGCCGATCGAGCCGCCAGCCCCGGTGACGAGCACCGTCTTGCCGGTGACGTAGCCGGCGATGCTCGAAAGGTCGGTGTGGATCGGACGGCGTCCGAGGAGGTCCTGGACGTTGAACTCGCGCAGCGCGGCCAGGGAGACGCGCCCGCCGATCATCTCCGATACCGGGGGCACGATCACCAGTTCGAGGCCGTTTGCATGGCACTCGTCGTGGATGTGCTGGATCAGATGGGCGGGCGCCTTCGAGATGGCCAGGATCACCTTGCGGACGTCCGTGGCTCGGGCCACCTCGACAAGGTCGTCCCCGGTGCCGAGCATGCGGTGGCCGTTGATGCGCAGGAAGCGCTTGGTGACGTCGTCGTCGATGAGGCCGCGGATCTCGTAGTGGGGCGCGTCGTCCTTGTCGACGAGGAGGGCCACCTGGTGCCCGGTGCTGCCCGCGCCGTAGATCAGCACGGGGACGGCGTCGCTGGATGCCTGATGCCTGGTGGAGGTCGCGACCCGGAAGAGCCAGCGGCCGCCGGCCATCCAGATCAGAGCAAACGGTGGCACCACGAGCCCGACGCCGTGGGGGAAGTTCTGTGTGACGGCGGAGAAGATGGGCCCGAGGGTGAGGGCGATCAGCATGGTCAGGGCGCCGATCCAGGTCGCCTCTGCGAAGCTGCCGATCCGGCTGCGTCCGAGGTAGATCTGGAGGGCGAAGCCGCCGATAACCTGAATCGCGATCGCGAGCCCGATGTAGAGGAGCGTCCAGAACCACTGGACATTTGTCAGGGACAGGTCGTATCGGATAAGCACGAAAGCGAGCAGGGCAATTACCCAGGACAATGAGTCCCACGTAACCAGGAATGTGCGGCGCCAGGCCGTTGGAAGGTCGAGAACGGCTCGGATCAGCTTGCCCCTCGTGAGGGCTAGCTTGTTGCGCGAAGGAGCGCTTTCTGCTTGATCCACGATCTTTTCTTCATTCAGATCCATGTCAGGTCCCAAGATTTCCTGACGGGCCAAGATGTTAGCAGAGCCATTTCATTCCCTTCTCGCCGCCCCCAGGCGACCCCAGAACCGCATGCTGTCCTATGACGGACAGGCCAGCCCTCGCGCGGCGGTTGCCCCCTCGGAGAGGGCGGCGGGTGTCGGGAGGAGCGGGGCAAGGCCCCTGGCTGACCGGCGCCGGTGCGGGAAGCACGAGCGCTTGGATGCGCAAGCAACGTAACAAGGCGGGGGCGGAAAAGGCGAATCAGGTCGGCCGGATTGGCAAGTTCGTACACCTCCGTACAGGGGGTAGTTGGGACCAGAAAGCTGGTCAATTGAGGTCGATCGGGGCGCTTAAGAGGGCCTCTTGCAGCATTTGACTAGGACTTTCATGGGAAACTCGATACTGGGCGGACTGAATACCTGCGTTTGTTGAGCCGCGCTGGTTGAGCCGCCTCGCGCGCCGGTTGAGCCGCCTCGAGCGCCGGTTGAGCCGCCTCGAGCGCTGGTTGAGCCGCCTCGTGAGGAACGAACGAGGCGTGGGCGTTACCCACCTGGCACACGGTTCAGGAACCCCACCACAACACCTTGAGAGACTCCCCAGGAAGGTCACGAGTGGTTTCGTCACGGGCCGTTCGTTCCTCACGGCCCGGCTCAACCGACGCGCCGGTTGAGCCGCCCGGCGAGCTCTGCGAGCAGGCGTGACGAAACCACCTGGCACCGCGCTGGTTGAGCCGCCTCGTGAGGAACGAACGAGGCGTGACGAAACCCACTGGCGCACGGTTCAGAAACCCCACCACAGCATCTTGAAAAGGTCCGCGGAATGGTCACGATGGTTTCGTCACGGGCCGCTCGTCCCTCACGGCCCGGCTCAACCGACCGCCGGTTGAGCCGCCCGGCGAGCTCTGCGAGCAGGCGTGACGAAACCCACTGGCACCGCGCTGGTTGAGCCGCCTCGTGAGGAACGAACGAGGCGTGACGAAACCCACTGGCGCACGGTTCAGAAACCCCACCACAACACCTTGAGAGACTCCCCAGGAAGGTCACGATGGTTTCGTCACGGGCCGTTCGTTCCTCACGGCCCGGCTCAACCGAGCGCCGGTTGAGCCGCCCGGCGAGCTCTGCGAGCAGGCGTGGGCGTTACCACCCCGCACACGGCGCAGAAACC
>NZ_FQZG01000059.1 GCF_900141915.1 Tessaracoccus bendigoensis DSM 12906
AGTCGCAGTTCCCAGACGAGGTCTACCAAGCGAGCAACTACTGGATCGACCCAGTGTTCGCGGCAAACACCACGACCACGCAGCCCACGGCATCCGCAACAGCCACGTCAAAGCCTGAGACGACGCCGTCGGCTACCGCGCAACCGTCTGCTACCCCGACTCCGACGGATTCCGCGGTCGCCACACCAACCACCAAGCCGACGGCCACCGCCACCACCGTCCCGAGCTCGTCAACGCCGTCAGACGGCAGCGCCGCAGCCGGGCTGATGGGCTGGGAACTCGATGCCCAGAACGTCGGGCTAGCGCCGCTCGGGCTGTCCTGCTACTCACTCCCCCTGTACACCGGGTCGCTGACCCCCGCGGCCGGTGCGCGCATCTCTGGTGTCCGTATCGTGGGCCATCTGGATCTGCGCAATGGCGATATCGTCGTTGAGCGTTCCTGCATCCAGCCTGCTGCTGGGGCTAGCGCCAACAACTCCACCGGCGCGCTGGTATCAAACTTCGTCTGCGGCCGGGACTCCTGCCCCGTCATCTCAGATAAGAGCGTAATCATCCGTGATTCCGAGTTTGACGCCACAGGCGTTCCCGCTTCCCAGATCGCCGCTGCCTGCGCGTTCCGTGGAGCAGCCACCCTGCAGCGCAATTACATGCACGGCATGGGCAGCGGCATTTGCTTCTACGGTACGGGGATGAAGCACGATGCCATCGCGGAGCAGAACTTCGTAACCAACCTGCGTTCCTACGGTGAGTCTCACAACGAGGCCGCGACCGTCCGTGACTTCATGCTCGACGAGAACCCGAACCGGATTGCCCGCTTCACGAACAACCGCCTGGACATCGCCGAGGGCAACGTCACCGCAGGTCTGTTCATCCAGTCGACCGGCGAGGACATCGATTCACTGGTCGTTGAGGGCAACCTCATCGAAGGTGGCGGCTACAACCTCTTCCTGAACCAACCCTCGTCGGGTGGAAAGTACAGCAACGTGCGCGCTATCAACAACCGGTTCCGTAGCACCGGTTGGGGCCCGTCCGCGGTGCAAGGCGGCCCCGGCTGGTCCGTTTGGACCAACAACTACCGCTACGACTCGTCCAAGGTCAACGCCCAAGGGGCAGTGGTCACAGCCAACTGACAAGTTGACCAGTCGGTTCGCTACAGCTACCTAACGAGAGGGGTGGTGGGGTCCTCCCGAGGTCTCCACCACCCCTTCCACGGTTCCGAGGTTCCAGCGATGCGGTTCACCTCCCAATGCCCTGCGGCCAGCTGACCAAGGCCGTCTTTCCACCTCGGCGTGACCGGTTCAATGCGAGACTTGTCCACGTGACAGCACAACTCCGGAGGGGAACCCCGATCCCCGCCAGAAGGCCCCGACCTGCCAAGTCGATTCATGGTTGGCCGGACCGTACCCCTCTGATCAAATCCGGTACGCCCAGGCCTTGCCGATGGCGGTAGATCCCACCTCCGATTCCGTCCAGTCACAGGCACTCGGTAGACAGGCAGCCAAAGGGGCCGCTTGGAGCGGCATCAGCACCATTGTGCTGCGCCTCGGAAGCTTGGTTGTCGGCGTTGTACTGGCGAGGATCCTGGCACCTGATCAATTCGGTGTCTATGCCATTGCTCTTACAGTGCAAGGCATTCTGATGACCGTAGCCGACCTCGGCCTATCCGCAGAGATCATCCGCTCGGAGGAGCCGGAACGCATTGCTCCGACTGTGGCAACCTTCGGCTTGGCCAGCGGCGCAATCCTCACCGCCGCCACGGCCGGTTTCAGCCCCCAGTTGGCAACCCTCCTGGGGGACAGAGACGCCTCAGGCGCCATCGCCATCCTCGCATTGACGCTCCTGCTTGCGGGGATTTCGATCGTGCCCTACGGAATGATGCTCAGGCGGTTCCAGCAACGCGAACTGTTCCTGATTGCAGTCGTCGACTTCGTCGTCTCTACCGTTGTAACGTTCGCGTTGCTCGCAGCCGGTCTCGGTGTGCTGGCCCTGGCCATCGGACGGGTGGCGGCCCAAACGGTGGCAAGCACACTGCAGTTCGTCGCCTCGCAGATCCGGCCGAGGTTCGGCCTTGACCGAGACCAATGGCGAGAGGTGCTCGCCTTCAGCCTTCCCATCGCAGGAGCGAACCTCTTCAGTTGGATACTGCTGAACGTCGACAACATCATCATCGCCAGGGTTGCGGGGGCGACCGCGCTGGGGTTCTACGTGCTTGGATTCAATATCGCCAGTTGGCCGATGAGCGCGCTATCACAGATGGTCCGCTCGATCGCTCTCCCTTACGTCTCCCGTGTCCAGGACGGCGCAGCCGTTCTCCCACGAATGGCCGCCCTGGTGTGGGCGCTCGCTCTTCCTACAGGCCTCGCCTTGGCGGCGCTTGCAACCCCGCTGATCCACGTCGTCTACGGCGCCAAGTGGGCCGCGTCCATTCCGGTCCTTGCGGCGCTGGGGATCTACGGAGCGCTGCGTGTCATCTTCGATCTGTTCGCAGGGTATCTCTACGCCCTGAAGCGCAGCCGTCCGGTCCTCTTTCTACAGTTGTTCTCGCTGATCGCGTTGGTTTGCGGAATGGTGATCACCACGCCCCGCTACGGGATCGTCGGGGCCGCATGGATTCACGTCGCGGTCTCGGTAGTCCTCATCCTGCCCGGCTATCTGTTCATCCTCCGAGCGACCGGGGTCCGACTGGCTGCCCTCTTCAGAGAGTGTTTCCTCCCAATGACGGCCGCGATCCCCGCGGCACTCGTCGCTTTCGCCGCAGCGCGCTACATTCCGATCCCCTTGGTTGCCTTGCTTGTCGGTGGGCTTGGTGCTGTGCTCGCCTATCTGGCGGTCACGGGACGGTGGTTACGGTCTCAACTCAAGAAGGCACGTGCGCCGCACCCCGCAGAGCATCAATCTGCTGGGCCGTAAACCTCTTCCTCGAGGATCCTGACCACGTCGGCCTGCGCTTTCGTCCACCCGAACTGGCGCACGGAGGCAGCAATCGCATCCTCGTTGCCGGGGGGCCCCATAATCGCAGCGTCGAGAGCCCCCGCGATGCCACCGGGTGAAGGATAAGCCCAGACAACATGGTCGTTCGTCAGATCGGCCCGGGAGTGGACGGAGTCATTCACTACTGCAACGACACCGGCTGCCAACATTTCCTCTGCTACCAACGAAATGTTTGTAAACGACATCGCGATGCCGACCCGGCAGGAGTTGTACAACTCATTCAGTTCGACTGGTCTCAATCTCCCGTGCTGAGTCGCGGGGAAGGTCAGACCAGTGACTCGGTCACCGTAAATGTGGATGTCGACCTCGGGATGCGCCAGGTGAAACCGTTCCAAAGCAAGGCGGGCCACCGAGTACCCTCGGCGTGGTACGTCTGGTCTTGCGTAGAGTACGACACCGGTACGCTGGCGACCATCGAGAGGACGGTAGACCGAGGTGTCACAGCCGAACTCTGTCACGTCCGGGTCGATTCCGATCTCAGAGCGAAGAAGTCGCGCCACCATCTCCCCGAGTGCGATGCACCGGAAGCCGAAGCGGTAGGTGTCCTCGGCGAGGGAGTAGAGCGAGCCCCTCGGGTAGAAGTATGGCTCGAAGTCCTGAATGAAGTAGAGGCGCCGCATCGGCGCTGTGCCATGCGTGGCGAGGGCATGGGCCGTCTCCCAAGATGATGCGACGCAGGCGTCCACTCCGCTGATGCCGTCTCCCACGGTGCGGATCTCTGCCCTGACATTCGGCCACCATTGACGGATCACAGCCTCCTGCCTTGCAAGGTTTCCCCCGAAGCGGTCATAGAGGTAGAGCGTGCACCCGTGCCCGGCGTGCTCAGCCGCCTCAACCATCCGAAGGAGAGTGGTATGGCCGCCCGAGCCTGGGGCCGGTGGGGTCGTGACCCATCCGATCCTGAGGGGTTTCCCCGAGGCAGGGCGGCTCTCGGGTATCGGCAAGGAAAGATCGGTGGAATCTGCAACATCCTCGTCGAGGAGGGTCTCATCCAGGCTGGCTACCCCCAACGACCGGTACGCGACCCGTACAGAGCGCTGCATGAACCCATGCAGGCCCTCCCGCCGCAGCACGCCGGCTGCCTTTCCGGCCTTCGCGAATGCACCGGTTCCAGCCGAGGCAACCCGGCCGACCACGCTCATGTAGCTACTCCCTGGATCGTGCTCTTCACCCCGGGCGCATTGATCTGCTGAACTCGCATGGTCTCCCCTTTTCGGTTGCCAGGCCCTGTTTGGCGCAGTTTATCTACCCTCACCCGACGCTGTAGAAAAACCATGACACTCATGTCCGGGACGATCACCGTCGCAGGCCCCTCTACCTGACAGGTTCCGACCCGAGCAGGTCGAGCCCTAGCCCACGCGCCAGGAAGGCCGCCGTCTGGCTGCCCCTGACGCTGTTGCCGCGGGCATCGAGCAGAGGCGAGTAGACGCCGAGGGCACCCTTGCCGGGGGACACGGCCACGACTCCCCCGCTGATGCCGCTCTTCGCGGGGAACCCGACATCCAACAGCCACTCACCCGAATCCTCGTACATGCCCGCGATGCTCATCACCGCGAGCGTCGCGCGAGCAACCGCCGGGCTGACGACGGCCTCGCCGGTGACCGGGTTGACGCCGCCGTCGGCCAGGGTCGCCCCCATCGTTGCGAGATCAGCGGCGTCGGCCTCCAGGCAGCATTGCAGCGTGTAAAGGTCGACGGCCTCCAGCGGGTCGCCGATCAGGGCGTCGGCCTCCTTCAACAGCATCGCCAAGGCGCGGTTCCTGAAGTTGGTGGCCCTGGCCGATTCAAGGGTGGCCTCATCCATCCCGAGCTTGCGCCCGGCGAACCGGGACAGCCCGTCGCTGAGGAATCGCCAACGTTCGACCTCGTCATTGCCGGGAGCGAGGCTGGTGACCGCGATCGCCCCCGCGTTGACCATCGGATTCGTGCGCCCGCCCGCAGCACGGTCGACGGCCTGCACAGAGTTGAACGGCAACCCGGTGGCGTTGACCCCAACCAGGGCCCGCGCCTTGTCGATCCCGACCGCCTCACACACCAGGGCGAACACGAACGGCTTCGAGACGCTCATCAGGGTGAAGCCCTGGCGGGAGTCCCCGGCCTCGTGCAGCGTACCGTCGGCCCCGGTGAGGCAGATCCCGAAATGGTCGGGGTTGGCCCTTGCCAGAGCCGGATAGACCTGCGAAAGGGTGCCGTCGTCCAGGTTCGCGAACCTGGAGTGGGCCGCATCGACCAGCTCGTCGACGCGGACATCGCCAGGCAGGGAGCCGGTCGAGACGAACGGCTCCCCCTCCCGCTGCGGGTTCATCAGTCGCGGGCTCGCGGCACGAAACTCAGCGCCGTCTCAACCAGGAGACGCGTGCCGAACGCCGTCGGCCCACGGTTGATCCAGCGGTACGCCTTCGACGACTGCGCGGTGCCCGCGATGTCCACGTGTGCCCATGGGACGTCGCCGACGAACTCCTTGAGGAACAGGCCCGCGGTTATCGAACCCGCGTTGACGCCGCCGATGTTCTTGATGTCGGCCACATCCGAGTTCAGCTCAGCTCGGTAGCTGGGGATCAGCGGCAGCCGCCAGACCGGCTCGTCGACCTTGTCGCCTGCCGCCGAGACCTGCGCGGCGAGTTCGTCGTCGTTGGCCATCAGCCCGGCGACCTCTTCACCGAAGGTGCGCAGGCAGGCACCGGTGAGGGTCGCGATGTCGATGACGGCGTCGACCCCCTCCTCGACGGCCAGCACCAGTGCATCGGCCATCACGAGGCGGCCTTCCGCGTCGGTGTTGAGCACCTCGACGGTCTTGCCACCCCGCATGGTGAGCACGTCACCAAGTTGCATCGCGGAGCCCGAGGGCATGTTGTCGGTACACATCAGGTAGCCGGTGACGGTGTTGGTGCAGCCGAGCTCGGCCAGGGCCGTCATCGACGCGAACACGTCGGCCGCGCCGGTCATGTCGTTCTTCATCTGTGAGTGGGAAAGGTCGCTGGGCTTCAGGTTGATGCCGCCCGCGTCGTACATGATGCCCTTGCCGACCAGCGCGAGGTGCCCAGTGCTTTCACCCTGAGGCACGTACTTGACGACGATCATCCTGGGTTCCTCAACCGAGCCCTTGTTCACGCCGAGGAGCCCTCCGCAGCCGAGCTCGATAAGGGCTCTGCGATCGAAGATCTCGACGGTAAGACCCTTCTCGGGCGCGATCTTCAAGGCGATGTCGGCGAACCGGGAGGCGGTGAGCAGACCCGCCGGGGAGGTGGCGAGGTCACGTCCGAGGGACGCGGCTTGGGCGGTGGCCAAGCCACGCTCGGCACCGGCGCGCACCGCGTCGACCTGGCCTTCGGGTGCCTGCAGGACGATCGTGGTCACGGCTGCATCAGTGGGAGGTGTGCTACGCAGCGAGTACGCGTAGCGGGCCAGGACGATACCCTCCACGATCGCGGCGGCCGCGACGTCTGCCGGGAGCGCGTCGGTGTCGGGCACACGCGAGGCGAGCCTGGCATCCTGCGGCACCGCCCTGGCGAAGGCCGCGGCCGCGTCACGGACCTTTGCCGCCGTCAGGTCAGCCAGTTCGCCCACCCCGACGGCGACGAGCACTGGTTCGTCGTTGCTCGGGAAGGCCAGGGCCCGACCAACCAGCGGGACGAAGCCGGAATTCGCCAACCCGGTCAGATCCACGCCGAGTGCTTCGGGAACGGGCTGGTCGGAGATGACCGGGATGGCCAGGGCGTCAGCGTCGACGGTTTCCCCGGGACCGGTGATGATCAGTTTCGGCGCGGCACTGCGCGATGGGATCGGGTCGAGGCCAAGAGTCTTCATTTTTGTTCCTTCTTGGATATTTGTTTTTATGTCGGAGGGCTGATCAGAGGTTGACGGGGGCTCCCGGCCCCCACGGGATGCCGAGCAGGAACCAGGCGACGAACAGCACGACCCAGACGATCAGCACCCACATGGAGTAGGGGACCATCAAGGCGATGATGGTGCCGATGCCCGCGTCCTTCTTGTACTTCTGGGCGATGGTGACCATGAACGGCAGGTAAACCATGAGCGGGGTGAGCACGTTCATCGGCGAGTCACCCACCCGGTAGGCCGCCAGGAGGGTCTGCGGCGCCACACCGAGCGAGGCGAAGATCGGGATGAATACCGGCGCGAAGATGACCCACTTGGGCACCAGGCCGGGCAGGATGATGTCGAGCAGGACGATCACGAGGATGAACGCGATCAACAGCACAATCGCGGGCACGTTGGCGCTCTGCAGCAGTTCGGCTGCCGAGACGGCTGCCACGGTCGGCAGGTTGGTCCAGTTGAACAGCGCGATGAACTGGGCAATCATCAGGAACATCAGCAACAGGCCACCGAGGCTGCCGAAGGTCTTGCCGATGGCCGCGACCGCCTCGTTGCCGGTCTGCAGGGTCTTGGCGCCGATGCCGTATCCCATGCCGCAGACCATGAATGCCAGCGAGATGATGAAGACCAGGCTGGCCATGAACGGGGTGTTTCCGATGATCGCGCCGGTCTCGGGATCCCGCAGCGGCGCCCCGGGGATCACCGTCAGCAGGACGACGACGACGGCGAAGGCCAGCAGGTACCAACCAGCGAACTTCAGCCCGCGTTCCTCGGCGGCCTCATCGATCTCCTCGTCATCGGCCGAGTGCCCTTCCTGTGCCTGGTAGGCACCGAGCCGCGGCTGCGTGATCTTGATGGTCACCAAGGTCACCACGATGGCGAGCAGGATCGAACTCACTATGGAGAAGTAGAAGTTCTGCGTCACCTCGAGTGGGGCCATGCCAGCCTGCGTGAGGACGGAGTTGGTGATCTCGGTGAGCATGCTGTCAGAGGGGGTGATCAGCAGGTTGACCGCAAACACGGCGCCGACACCGGCGAAGGCTGCGGCCAGACCTGCGAGTGGATGTCTACCAACCGACATGAAGGCTGACGCGGCCAACGGGACGAGAATCAGATACCCCGCGTCGGTGGCCACGGATGCCAGCACGCCGACGAAGACGAGGATGAAGGTCAGCCATCTCGCCGGGGCCACCTTGACCATCTTCCGGATCAGTGCCCCCATCATTCCGGCATGCTCAGCGACGCCGACACCCGCCATCGACACCAGGACCACCGCGACCACGCCGAACCCGGCGAAGTTGTCCACGAACGACGAGAAGAAGTGCCGCACCCCTTCTACCGAGATCAGGTTGCGGATCGGAAACTCCCGCTCCTGCACGATGTAGTCGGGCACCTCTGCGGGTTCGCCGGTCACCGAATCATAGATCGACCAGGTGCCACCCAGGTGCTCGTTGATCTGGCTGAACTCGTCCCGGGGGACCGGCACCACGACGTCGTCGGTTACGCTGACCCCTGCCCACGCGAAGATGGCGGAAAGTACAGCGACCAGGCCGATCAGGTAGACGAACATGATGGTCGGGTTTGGAACCTTGTTCCCGACCTTCTCGATCCAGTCTAGGAATGCTGAGCCCTCTTTGGCCGCCTCGCCATGCTCAGGGGAAGTGGTGGCTTGTGTCATGGTGCCCCTCGCTCGGTTGATTCTGGCGCCATCGAATCATCCACCCGGTCGTCCAGCATCACCCGTTACGGGTGATCTTCCCAACGGTTGCCCCATGGCGCTGCACCTCCTCCCAGCCTTCCGCGGCCACCTGAGAATGGCTACAGCATCATCTGCGAGGTCAGCAGCAGGATCAGCGCGGCCGCCAGGACCGCGGCCGCCACCACGACTACGGCGTGGGAGATCCCCTTGTGTGTCAGTTTCGAGGCGATGCCCGCCAGGAAGAGGACCGAGGCGAACAGCATCGAGGTCAGGACGTAGCGACTCGTCACGCCGCTCGCGGCGTCGGCGGCATCCAGCGCCTCCTCGGCGCGGTCGGTCGCGGCGTCTGCTGCGGCCTGGGTGGGCAGCACATAATCCGGACGCTCGAATGGGGAGCCTTCCGGGAGTTGGGCGTTGCCCGCCGCTGGGAGCCCTCGCCAGGCGATGAACGCAGTCTCGAAGTGGGGCAGGAACCGTTCCTCGATCTCACGGGCGACGGCAGTCTCTCCCGCTACGTCGGCCTGCAGCCAACTCGTAAAGATCAGCAGGTCGCTCGTCAGTTGGCGGTCGGCGATGTCCGATTGCCGCGCTGCCTCGAAGCGTTCGTGGTTGGCCTTGCGGGTCTCGGAGGAGTACACCTTGCTCCACGAGGACGCCTGGAAGCCACACCAAGCAGACGCCAGGGTCGCCAGCGACAGGATCAGGGCCGCCAGCAGATCCCAGCGGTGCTCTCGGAAATCAAGATTCCTCTCGGGTGTCGACTCCGCTTCCATGACGCCTCCATCCGGGTTGGCGCCATCATAGAGCCGTGGCTGAGGCTCCAGGCTGCCGGTGTGTCAAACCATGCAGCAGTCGCGGTTGCTCGACGCCGCCCGACCCTGACAGGTGTCCTCGCATCAGCTGGCGCGCACCAACCGGAGCCTGCTGACCGGCACCGGCTCGGGGTCACCGTCGCTCAATCCGAGGAGTGCGCGACGCCACCCGAACCACGACGCCACCAGCGGCAGCAGCGCACCGAGCCACGCTAGCGGCGCGGCGACAGCTACCCCGAGGAACCCGAGCTGCCCCACGAGCACGAGGCCGGCCACCGAGCGCAACGCGAGTTCCATGAACCCGGCCAGGGTAGGAACAGCGGTGGAACCGAGCCCCTGGATGGCGTTGCGGAGCACGAACAGCGTCGCGAGGAGCGGGTAGACCGCCCCGTTGATGATCAGATAGGTGTGGGCCAGCGCCACGACCTCCGGTTCACCCGAACCTACGAAGATCCGCACGATCGGCGTGCCGAACGCGATGATCAGCCCTCCGAGCAGCGCGGCGAGCGCCCAGGTCAGGGCGGTGGTGCGCCACACCCCTACGCGGATCCGTGCCCACCTACCCGCGCCCCGGTTCTGCGCCACGAAGGTCGTCAGCGCCACACCAAAGGAGGCGAGCGGGGCGACGGCCACCTGGTCGACACGCATCGCGGAGGTGAAGGCCGCGACGGCGTCCGCGCCGAGCCCGTTGATCGCGTACTGCAGGACCACGGCGCCGATCGCAATGACCGACATCTGGAAGCCCATGGCGAGGCCCGGGCGCAGCGACTCGCCGAACTCCCCTGGCTGCGACTTCCAGTCCGCCCTGGTCAGGTGCAGTTGGGGCATCCGGCGTGCGATCAGCGCGACGCAGAGCAGGACCGAAACCAGCTGCGCGACGAGTGTCGCCAGTGCTGCCCCTGGCACCCCCCAACCGAGCCCGCCGATGAACGTGACGACCAGAACGACGTTCAGCACGCAGCTGATCATGAGGAAGTACAGCGGGGTGCGGCTGTCCCCGAGCGCGCGGATCGCGGCGGCGAGCAGGTTGTAGGCCATCGCGATCGGGGTTCCGATGAAGCTGATCGCCAGGAACGCCTCGGCGTCGGCGATCAGCTCGGGCGGGGTCTGCATCAAGACGAGCAGGCTGTGCGCGCCGAACACCCCCACCGCGGTGATGACTGCAGCGATCCCGACGGCGATGCGGATCGCGTTGGCGAAATGGCGGCGAAGGGACGGCAGGTCGCCGGCCCCGAACGCCTTGGCGATCGGGATCGCGAGGCCGCCGGAAGCCCCAAGCGTGAACCCGATGAGCAGGAACATCAGCGAGCCGGTCGCGCCAACGGCGGCTAGCGCGTCTACGCCGACCATCCGTCCGACGACCGCGGCGTCGGTGAACTGATAGATCTGCTGGAAGACGTTTCCGATCAGCAGAGGGAGGGTGAATGCGACAATCACGCGGGTCGGCGAGCCGACGGTGAGGTTATTGGTCATTGGGTTTCTTCGCGCGCTCAGATAGGGCTGGGTGTGTGTGGCGGGTTCGGCAGGGCACTTTGGTGCGGGCCGACGCAATACCTTACGCCCTTCCCTCGGAACAGCAACTCTGGGGGCGCCACGGACGACCCGACCGCAGCACCTCTGGCCCACACCGTCCCTGCGGCAGCGCCAGTGGCGTTGAGCACTATCCCGGGTTCGTTGCCGAAATCGACGCCCGCCTACGGCGTGTCGTCGATCGAGGCCGGAATAGTGCTCATTCCCTTTGCCAGCAGCCCTGCCCCGATGATCAGATCGCCGCAGGTTGCTGCAATAATTCAGTCACGTGACTACTACAGCGCCAGCCCGAGACCGGATCGTCAGCAGCAAGGCGGGGCAGGTCCCCTGGGCCAGGGAAGCCATCGCTGTACTCCGCGAGACCGCCACCGTCTATGGGGCGACCATCACGTACCCCGCGCTCGCCGAGGAAGTCCAGCGACGCTCCGGGGCGCGCACCCACGCACAACAACACACCTGGCTCGGCGGTGTCCTGCGGCTGGTCGCCACCGCCTGCCACGGACGCAACCTTCCTCCCCTGACGTCCCTGGCTGTCAGCGCGAAGGACGGCGCCGTCGGCGTCGGCTACGACGTCGTCGCCCAGGTCTCCGGGCTGGCCCCGTTCACAAGCCCTTCCGAGCGCGAACGCCACGCGGCGGCGAGCAGGCTCGCCTGCTACCGCGCTTTCGGGGCAGAGGTCCCAGAAGATGCACAGCCGACGCCCGCCCCGGTGAAGGTGGTGACGGCCAGCCCCCAGCGCCGGACGCAACCGCTCGAGCTTCGGGCACCCGTGTGCACCGGCTGCTTCATCGAACTGCCGCTGGCGGGCGGGGGCTGCCCCAACTGCGACTGACGCCGCGAAACTCGCGCCGAGAATGCCCAGGCATTGAGGGATTCAAGCTTGGGCGAGCCCGCACTGAAACCACTCCGGCGGGCTCTCCAACTGGGCATGGGCGCACGGTCAGCGGTTGTCGCGCTTGGCCTGACGCTTGGCGCCCTGCGCCTTCGACGAAGCGTCACGCTTCTTGCCACCCGAGGTCTTCTCATGAGTCCGGGCGCGGCCCTTGCGGTCTCCCCCACCGCTGCCCGACCGTGACACATCCGGCCCCGTGCCGCCGTCGGCCTGGGCTCGGGCAAGCCGCTCCGCCTTGAGTTGCTCGGCCTGTGCGTGGGCGACGAAGGCCAGCCGGTCGGAGACGATCCCCAACGCCTCTTCGAATGCCTCGGCTCTGAGCCGCGACTTGGCGCCCTTCTTGGCGGCAGCGCCGCGTCCGCCCCCTGCCGCAACGTTCTTGGCGCCGCCCCGGCGGTAGTTCTTCTGGTGCTTGTTTCGCGCACGTCGCACCCGCTTGTGGAGTGCCAGGAGCTCATCCTCGTCCAGCTTCTCCAGCCGCTTGGGCTCGAGCTCGCGGATGAGGTCCAACTCCGAATCCTTCAAGACCCACAGATATTCTTCCATGCCGCGATGATCCCACAGTTGGCCGGGCTTCGACGGTGCTCGATACCACCCCGCGCGGGTAGTTCCGGGAGCACCGTCCTACGTGCCACCGGCATCTTCCGGCGTCGCATCGCAGCGCTGCGCGACCACGATCGCCGTTCCTGCATCAAGATCGATCGACGTGGTGCCCGGCGCTCCCGAGGGTGCCTCCACGACGCGGACCTTGTCGAAGTCACGTTGCTCTCGGACGTATTGCATCCCGGGCTGGAAGATCGAGATGAAGTCGGTCACTTCTTCCTCCTATCCCCGCCGTGGCCCGAGGGTCAGTCGCAGGAAAACGACCACATGACACCGAACCTGTCGAACGCCTGGCCGTACCAGCCGCCCCACGGGGCCTGCTCGAACGGCATGCCGACGGCGCCACCGCCGTCGAGCAGCTTCTGAATGAGACCGCGAGCCTCCTCAGGGGTGTCGGTCGTATACAGCAGCGAGTATGCGGTGTCCCTCACCGGGTAGTCCTTGCCGTCATCCATCGCGTCGCCGCCGGCCAGGACCCCCGCCGGGAGCGTCAGGGTCACGTGCGCCACCGCATTCGGATCGGGCTCGAACCCCATGCCTTCCAGCTGCATGTCGCCGTATCGCATGAGGTTCAGTTCGCCGCCGAACACCTCGTGCCAGTGCTCGAATGCCTCTGCGGTTGTGCCGGGCAGGGCGATGTAGGTCGCCAGAGATTGTGCCATGGTGCGCTCCTCGGTTCGACTGCTAGCTGGTGCCTCCAGTATTCATCGGGACACGGCCATATGGAACCCCTCGGAATGCAGCGTCAGTAGCGTTCTGCGGTGGGTTCGACGCCATGTGCCCGGAGTATCTGCAGCCCGTCCGAGTCGACGCTTGGCCGCGGCAGCACGATGACCCCACGCGGGCGCTGACCGGAGGCGAACACCCGGCTCCATTGCGCGGCGCCGCGAACCGCTCACTATCGGCCTCAATGGGTCACATCCACCTGCTTGTCGAATGGAGGCTTGCGCTCCCCCAGAATCCGAAGCTTCACCGCGCCACCTGTCCCGACCGCCTCGACGGCCTCGACAACGGTGACGTTCAAGGACCAGCTCAGCGAATCCAGCACGTCCTCCCCTCCGCTGACCACCTCAAACACATCGTCTTGGACGCGACGGATGGAGGCACCGCCATCGAGAAGCACGTCCTGCTCCGCCGAAATCAGCTTCCTACTCAGCTGGTCCCAGACAGCGCCACCAGCAGCACTTGGTTCAACGATGATCCGGACGGCATATGCGTCACCTCTGCGGGTCTCCCTCAGCGAAACCGCCGACGGTCGCCACACCTCACTGTTCCAAGGATCACCCGACATTGCACTCCCCTCCACGGACCCCGCTGTACCACTGTGACCGACATGGTAGCCGGGCTGCTCGCAGGGCTAGGCCCGTCCATCAACGCAATCCTCACTGGCTCGGCGCTGCGCGGACCGCTCACGACGACGACGCGCTCCCCCAAGGCGATAGGTGTCGCCGAACTGCGGCTGTCGGAACTCCACCGAGTTCCGGGAGATGGGTGCATCAGGGAGAGGCGGCCGCAAGCAGACTCCTGACGTTCACGGCGTACTCCACGGATTGAAGATCGGCACGTCGAGCGCAGCGAAGTCTTTGACGTTGCGCGTCACAACGGTTAGTCCGTGGACAGCTGCGGTTGCCGCGATGAGGGCGTCACGCTCAGGCCGCGGGTCCGGCACATGAAGGCGGGGCGGGTGACCGGCACATCCACGGACAAGATCCGCCCGGAGAATGAATCCAGCAGGGCATCATCGAGCCAGGCCTGCAGCCGCGCCCCCAGTACAGGATCGCGCGGTGCAATCTGACCGATGCCGACTTCGACCTCCAGCACGGTGATCGCCGACAGATAGAGATCCGACGGCGCACGGCCCGCAACCCACCCTCTCACGCCGACATCAGCCCGCCACGCAGGCTTGCGCAGTTCACTGATGACGTTGGTGTCGAGCAGGTGGCTCACAGCTCGGGCACCTGGAGGTCGATCAGCGCTGGATCGAACTCGATATCGAGCTCATCATCCATTCTCAACCGATCGACGAGAGATGATCCCGGAGACCGAAACACCGAGAGCCGAATGCAACTCGTTGCGTTTGCTCTTCCTCCACTCGTTCAACGACCGGGAGCGCGTCAGTTGTGGAACCGGGACTCGACCGCATTCCGGCACGTTCAGCCATCTCACGACCTGACGGCACAGCCTTGAAGAGTCAGACCAACGCGAGCGTCTCCACGGACTGACCGGTGACCTCGGCGATGAGGTCGAAGTCCTTGTCGACGGCCAGGACCGTCAGCCCAGCCTTCTCCGCCGTCGCCGCGATAAGCAGATCAGGGATGGACGGAGCACGGTGTTGGCCGCGGTCCGCGAGAAGCATCTGCACCTCAAAGGCGCGGTCCTCCATTGCGGGCGTGAGGTGCTCGATGGGCATGAGAGATAGCGGCGGCAGCCCGAACGCCTCGCGACCTACTTGACCCGAGCGGACCGAGAACCCGAGCTCGAGCCGCGTCACCGCCGAAAGGCGCATCAGCCCGCGCTCGATGCGCGAGTTCCACTCAGCAATGCTCCCCGCCTGCCCGGCCTGCATCCGCACGTATGCCGACTTGTCGACCAGCCAGCTCATCACCGCCACGCTGCATCCATCACGTCCGGATCAGAAAGATCTCCGAAGGCCGCCGCCGAGCGACTCCAGTCATCGGCGGTGATCGTCGCGGCGACCGCAGTCGAGGCGTCCTGTTCCAGTCGCCGACGCAGGAACTCGTTGCGCGATAGCCCTAGCGCCGCCGCCTCAGCATCGATGTGCTCGACGGCCGCCTCACTCAGTCCACGGATCAGCACGTTCGTCATCATGACCACCTCCAACGAGATGATATCGCGATATCATTCGTGAGTCGAGCGCCGCCCGCTTCCTGAGGAGAACACCTTCGCCTCCGGTGAAATCGATGCGTGCGTATGTCGCGGCTCGCCCAATCTCTTCGAACCCAATTCCGTCGTGAAGCCGGAGCGATGCAAGGTTCTGGGCATTGATCACGCTGAAGACCGGAGCTATCGGCGCGGCACTGTGACGCTTCTCGACTACTTCCCGCAGCAGACGAGCAGCGATCCCTCGTCTCCGTTGCGCCGGCACAACGGTGAGCCCGGCAACAAGCCATTCCGGCTCCCTCCCCGGCTCGATCACGAACGGCTGAGCGCCGCTGTACCCAACCACTCGCCATCGCGTTCTGCCACGACGAGCGCCGGTTGCCGTTCGATCAGTCGCTGAGATTGCTCACGATGTGTTGCAACGTCACCACCGCGCGCCTCCATGACCCAAGCAAGCCCTTCCACGTCGGCAGACGTTGCCACCCGGGTGGAAATCGAACCATCGGCACGTTCAGATCGTGCGGACGGCTCGAAGGGCACGAAATCTGTCACGCGATCCAGAGCGGAGTAATTGAAGCGATCTGCTCGCCTGCCAAGTCCTCCGCACGGTCGAGCTCGTAGCGGCTCTGCAGGTTGACCCAGAACTCCGCCGAGGTACCAAAGTACTTCGCAAGGCGAAGTGCGGTATCCGCCGTGATCCCCCGCTTGCAATGCACGATCTCGTTGATCCGCCGCGGCGGCACGCCGATCGACACCGCGAGCTTGTTCTGAGTGATGCCGAATCCCTCGATGAAATCCTCCATGAGGACCTCACCAGGATGGATCGGCTCGATCTTGTAAGTGATAGTCAACGATCTCCACCTCCTCTGGTCCGGCGTGGGTCCACACGAAGCAGATCCGCCACTGGTCGTTGATCCTGATGCTGTACTGCCCAGCCCGATCGCCCCTGAGCGCTTCGAGCCTGTTGCCGGTGGGCGTCGTGACTTCCGCCGTCGAGATCAACCCTGTTCGTCTCGGGCCTGCGCCGAATCAGCTCGTCTTTGTCGGCGTCGCTGAACATCCCGTGCTTCGCGAAAACCGCGAGTGCCGGTACAGACCATCGCCTGGGGTTCACGTGAGTGACCAACTCCCCACTCATTGCCAGCATCTACGAAGTAGCTCCGAAGGCTCCGTCAACCAGCGCCGGGACCACTCGTGAGACGTCCAACGAGGCCGCCACAGCAACGTCGGAGCGGAAACCCATCCCTGCCAACTCTCGAGGAGCGTGTCGGTCCACACGAAGCAGATGTGCCACTGGTGCATCACGCGCCAGCCACCGCTACCGGCGCGCACATGGCGTTCACGAGACGCTCCACGGATTGAGGATCGGCACGTCGAGCGCGGCGAAGTCCTTGACGTTCCGCGTCACAACAGTCAGGCCATGAACCGCAGCCGTCGCAGCGATGAGGGCATCGCGTTCGGGTCGCGGGTCCGGCACGTGGAGGCGGGCTGCTCGACGCGCGACCGGGACATCGACGGGCAGGATCCGCCCGGCGAATGCGTCCAGCAACTCGTCGTCGAGCCAGGCCTGCAGACGCTCCCCCTGCAGGGGGTCGCAGCGCGCGATTCGGCCGATGCCGACCTCGACCTCCAGCACCGTGATCGTCGACAGATACAGATCCGACGGCACGCGGCCAGCGACCCACGCTCGCACGCGGGCATCGGCCCGCCTGGCAGATTTGCGCAGCTCGCTGACGACGTTGGTGTCGAGCAGATGACTCACAGCTCAGGCACCCGCAGGTCGATGCGTGCAGGCTCGAACTCGATGTCGAGATCGTCCTCCATGCTCAGCCGATCAACCAGCGATGCACCCCGCTCACCCATCCGCCTGTACTCATCGATCGACAGGAGGACGTAGGCAGGCTCACCCCGGTCAGTGATCACGACTGGTTGGCGATTGGCCTCCCGCTTGGCGGCGCTGACATCACGATTGAACTCTCGTGCGCTCATCATTGTCATCACCTCCACCTCCTCAACGTAGGTACGTACCTACCATACGGGACGATGGATGCGATGCCAAGCATGCACGTGCGGTCAGTCAGACGTTGAATCGGAACTCCACCGCGTTCAGTCCAGAGCCAACGTCTGGGCCCATTCTCAATCATTGTCGTCAGACTGCGAACAAAGCAAGGGCGAGGCCACCCACTCCATCTCCCAAAGTTGCCGTGCTACACCTGCCCCAACTCCACGAGGAGCTCGAGCAACCATGCGGTCCAGCTGGGTCGAGCCCACCTCGGACCTCATGCGCCTGTACTCGTGGGAGCAATGTGACCCAGCCGTGCACCAAAGCCTGCGCAGAGCACATGGGCCTGCTCCAACGGGATCCACCGACATGTCCAACGCTGCGGAGGCCCGTCACCCGATGGGCCGGGTTCACCTGCGCTCCATTGCTCTTCGAGATCCTCTCCCACGGTAGCCAGTTGGAAGAAGTGACGTTCGTGAATCTCGGGCTTCGATGGCCAGACGTCATACCGCTCGACCCCCAGTGCGCGGACGACACGAGCATGAAGGTTCGTCTCCTCAAGAACCTCGCGCACTGCCGCGACCTCCGGCAGCTCCCCGTCCTCGATGGTGCCGGCCGGAACTTGGACACCCACGACCTCAAGCGGGATGTCGTCACGGCTGAAGACCAGGAGCCGACCTTTGCGCACGACGTAACCGACAGCTTTCCGCACGAGGCGGCGGTCCGGTCTGACCGTCACGCGCTCGCCAAGGGTTCAATGGCGACAACCCTGTCCCCCAAAGATCGACGTTCCATCCGCAGCTCGTAGTTGGACTGCAGGTTCATCCAGAACTCCTCGGACGTGCCGAAGTACCTTGCCAAACGGATCGCCGTGTCCGCTGTGATACCCCGCTTGCCGTGCACGATCTCGTTGATCCGCCGTGGCGGCACGCCGATCGATACCGCGAGCTTGTTTTGTGTGATCCCGAAGCCCTCGATGAAATCCTCCATAAGGATCTCTCCCGGGTGGATCGGCTCGATCAGATCGGCCTCAGTGGTAGTCGACGAGTTCGACATCTTCCGCCCCTCCATCTCTCCAGACGAAGCAGATCCGCCATTGGGCATTCACCCAGATGCTGTGCTGCCCGCGACGGTCGCCAGCCAACTTCTCCAACCGGTTTCCCGGCGGGATGCGCAGATCCTCGACATCCTTCGCCGCGTGAACCAGCTCGAGTTTGCGCAGCGTCGCCCGCTGCACTGTTCGGTCAACACCCTTGACGTAGTGCTCGTGCCAGATGCGCTCAGTATCCCTACTGCCGAACGATCTGATCACACGACAAGTCTATAACGAGAGTCGTCAATAACGCTAGACGTTAAACCGGAACTCCACCGCGTTCCGGCACGTAGGGTCACATGCAGTCAGCGACTACCAAGCCCGTCCGCGCAGGTCGATGTCTCCCTCAGGCCACAGCTCGAGCGGGGCGATTGGCAGGATGAGGATCGGCGGGCCGGGCTCGTCCACAACAGGTTCGCCATCACGCCCGACCGACCTCTCGCGGGCAAGGATCCTCTTCCATCCACATGACTCGTAGAACGGGACGACTTGCTCTCGACAGCCCAAGTAGCCGAACGCGACGCGGCCGCGATCGCGTATCGACTGCGCTGCCCAGCAACGATGCGACCTTCGATCCGCGCCATGATGTGGACATCATGTGATGCGTAGCCGTAAGGCTGTTGTGGATCCCACTCTCCGAACTCCTTGAGGTACTCGCTGTCGAAGAGCTGTCGAAGCTCACCCAGATCGGCCTCAGTGAGTTCCTGGTGGGCGAGGACCTGGATCGAATGACGCTTCACGCGTCCCCCTTCCACGGGTCCACCAGTTCGACGCCGGTGTGCTGGAAGTCCTTCACATTGCGCGTAGCGCAGGTTGCCCCGTGCGCCAGGCAGATCGCGGCAATCTGGGCCTCCGCCGTACCGACCGGCGCACCTGCTGCTTCACGAGACACGAGCACCTCCGCGTATCGCTCCGCCGCGTCATCATCGAATGCGAGCACCGACCGGCTCCCCCGATACGGCGCTATCGCTTCTCCGATCCTCTGTGCCAGCTCGTCTTTGCGTCGGCCGTCCGGGAGCCTGCGCACACCGGCAAGCAACTCCGCGAGAGCGATGGAGGTGATCGCGACGTCGCCCGTTAGGGACACGAGCCACTCGACGACGCGAGGCTCCGGCGAGGGCCGAAAGATCTCCGAGATGACGCTCGTGTCGAGGACGATCATTCGAAGTCCGCCGCCCTTGCGACATCATCGCGCGTCGGAACCGGCAGCTCCTCGACCCGACCGACATCCCGCGCCACAGACAGCAGAGCCATGCCGATGTGCGGACGTCGAGCGGCCTTCGTCAGGATGTCGCGAACCTCGGCCTCCATGGACGGCCCGTGCTCCTTCGCCTGCGATGCGAGCTGCTGCTTCACGTGGTCATCGAGACCACGCACGATGATGGATGACATCAGAGCCACTCCTTCTGCTATCAACTATGACAGCTCCGATTGCTCGGTGCGAAGAGACAAGAACGAAACAACGAAGCCCCGCCAATCACGAAGATCGACGGGGCCCACGGAGCAGGATCAGCTCACATCACACGTTGAACCTAAATTCGACCGGGTTACGTCAGCGTACACACCAACTCAAACCGGCCGCGCCTCGAACACCATCACTGCTTGCTCGCCATTGAACGGCGTCCGTTTCCAGTCACCCGATATAGCCGAGACTTCGAATCCGGCCGAAGCCAACTGCGAGGTGAGCAAATCTGCACTCCGAAACGTCAGCAAGAGGTCCTCTTGGAGCACTTCTCCTGTCGCTTCAAATCGGTTGAAGAACCGAAGTCGAACTTGGCCGTCGCTGAGTTCGTCTGCTTCACACCACTCCGTCAGCCGCCATCAGCTCGAGAGCGACTGCTCGATGCTGCGGCGAGACGCTTCTACGAGGACGGTGTGCACGCGACAGGGATCGACACGATCACTTCTGCGGCCGGGGTCGCGAAGAAGAGCCTCTACAACAACTTCTCGTCCAAGGCAGAGCTCGTCAGCGCCTATATCGACGCCCGCCACAAGGAGTGGCTCGACCTGCATCGGGAGCGCTCTGCGAAAGCTTCGACAATCACGGACCGGGTCGTCGCAGTCTTCGACGCCTACATCGACCACGCGAACGACGCCTACGGCAAGGGCTTCCGAGGATGCGGGCTGCTCAACACGGCCGCCGAGTTTCCGGCCGGACACCCCGCCCGCTCGTCCGTACGCGCGCACAAGGAGCAGGTGGAGAAGATTCTCGCCGAGGATCTGGAATCCATGACCTCCGAAGCCGAGGCGCTGGAGCTGGCCGAGCACTTCAGCTTCATCCTCGAAGGAGCCGTCGCACGGGCAGGCCTCGAGGGCACCCCGGAGCGCCTGGAGCACGCCCGGGCCATCGCATTGCGGATGCTGGCGGCACTGTGAAACGAGGCTCCCCCACCGGCATCTTCGCGGTGCTCGCCGCCGCCTTCCTGTGGGGCACCACGGGGACTGCGGCGACGTTCGCACCGTCAGTCGGGCCGCTGGCCATGGGCGCGGCAGCGCTCGGCATCGGCGGCATCCTGCAGGCAGCCATCGCCGCCCCCTCGTTCCGCCGGGAACGACCCGCACTATCTTCGCAACGTGGGACAGTGCTCGCCGGAGCCGCAGCCGTGCTGATCTACCCGCTGGCCTTCTACAGCTCGATGCATCTGGCTGGCGTCGCGGTCGGCACGGTCGTGTCCCTCGGCTCTGCCCCGATCGCCTCGGGCCTTCTGGAACGAGTGATCGAGCGACGCAGACTCAGCGGCTGGTGGATGCTCGCCGCAGCGCTCGGCATCACGGGCAGCGCAGTACTGTGCGCTGCGAAGATGCACGACGCGCCGAGCGAGACGCTCCCCACGGTCGCCGGCGTTATCCTCGGCCTGGTTGCTGGCGCAACCTACGCCATGTACTCGTGGAGCGCTCACCGCCTCATGAACCGCGGCGTCGGGCGTGCGGCAGCGATGGGCGCTGTCTTCGGCCTGGGCGGCATTGCGCTGATGCCCGTACTCATGCTCACCGGCGCACCGCTCATCGCTTCCGCCCAGCCCATGATGGTCGGGCTCTACATGGCACTGGTCCCGATGTTCCTGGGCTATCTGCTCTTCGGGTACGGCCTCACGCGCGTCACTCCAAGCGGCGCGACAACGCTCACCCTCGCTGAACCCGCGATCGCCGCCCTCCTGGCCGTGGTCATCGTCGGTGAGCGCCTCCCCGCCATCGGTTGGGCTGGGCTCGCGGGCATCTGCGCCTCGCTCCTGGTCCTCTTGCTCGCACCTGCGACACAGGCGCGTGCCGCCGAACCGTCGCGTTCGAGCGAGCTCCCGATAGGTCAGGAAGTCTGAATCAGTCAGCCTGAGATAGACGTCGGGCAAGACCTGGAGATCCGCCCCAGTACCGGGACAGAACACTTGGGTGCAGCCCAAATAGCTCTGCGGAGAGGTTAAAGCGCAAACCTAAATTCAACCGAGTTCCGGCACAGAGCAACCTCTGGGTTCAAAAGGTCGACGACGCAGCAGCACTTAGCAGCCGCCCGCACGGGATGTGCGTGCTCTGGGCCGGATCAGGGCTCAGAGCACGTACTCGAACAGGTGGAACTGGCTCAGATCGGTGCCCTCGTAGACCACCGTGTGGCAGCCCAGGTCGGTGAAGCCGTGGCGCTCATAGAGCTTTCGCGCGGGGATGTTCTCGACGTAGGTGTCCAGGCGGACGGCCTTGCAGCCCTGCTCGCGGGCGACCTGGAGCGTCGCATCCACGAGGAAGCGTGACACTCCCGTGCCCAGATGGTCGGGCACGACGCCCAGAGCGTGCACGACGAGGACCTCATGCGGCTCCGCCTCGATGGTCCACGCGGCTTCTCGGTAGGCGTCCACGGCGTCGTGGTTGAGCACTGTGACCCCAGCGGTCTCGCCGCCCTCATCGAGCGCGAGATAGAGCTCGCCGGCCTCGACCCAGCCGACGACCTCCTCGGGGGTGGGGTGGTTCTCGGTATGCCAGTGCGGGAAGTCCACGGTCTCGGCCAGGTGATCGATGATCAGCCGGTACGCCTGCTGCGCGACGGCGGTGTCAGTCGCCACTGCTCGTCGAAAGGTCAGCGCCATGCTCAGTGTCCTTCAATCGTCTCTCCGACCATTGCCATGAGAGGAATCCATCGTGATGTCGGTCCGACCGTACCGCGCCGATCTGCACCCGAACGCGTTCCGCCGCATACCACTTCCTGGTGGTGACGCAATGGCAGAGATGATGGTCTCAGCCGCGCGGCGCGCCGGCCGAGGGGCGGTGCCGCAGCGGGGCTACCAAGGGCTCACCGAAGATCAGCTGCGTCCGACAGTGCGCGACCTGCGGCAGCGCCAGCAGCTTGTCGATGATGAGGGTCTGCAACTCGGTGCTGTTGGCGACTGCGACGTGGACGAGGTAGTCATCGCTGCCGCTGACGTTGTAGAGCGCAAGCGTCTCCGGCAGTGCCAGCGCCTTCTGCACGAAGTCGTTGGCCGTGTCGCGGGCATGCGGGCGGATCTGAATGCCGAGGAACGCCTGCTCACCCTTGCCGAGCAGGCTCGGGGCCACATGCGCACGGGTAGCGACGATGGTGCCGTTGCGGCGCATCCGCCGGATGCGCTCCAGGCAGGTGCTCGGAGCCACGCCGACCTTGGCGGCGATGTCCTTGTTCGGCATCGTCGCATCCACCTGCAGTAGTTCGAGGATCGCCCAGTCCACCGAATCCAGTTCGGGCAGTCGATCTGATTTCATCTGAGGTTCACGCATGTAGACATAGTAACGAATCCTGCCCATAACCTGGTGTCCGGAACAGCCTACAGATCGGAGGCACAGGTGGGAGCAGAGTCCTGGGCGGCGTTCGCCCTCGCGCTGCTGGTAGCGCTGGCGGTCCCCGGCCCGGACCTCGTGCTCGTCGTGCACGCGGCGACCCGCGGCGTCCGAGAAGGCGCATCCACTGCAGTGGGGATCGTCGCCGGCCTGATGCTGCACGCGCTGCTCGCTGCCGCCGGTGCGACCGCCCTGCTGGTGTCCGCGCCAGGGGCGCTGACCATCGTGCAGCTGATCGGAGCTGGAGTGCTGCTGTGGATGGGCACGAGCATGCTTCGGGCCGCCCCCAGCGCCGAACCTGACGCCACCGAGGACATCGGGCACCGGACACAGGGCGGTTACGCACGCGGATTCGTCACGAACGCGACCAACCCGAAGGCGCTGCTCTTCTTCGCGGCGATCCTGCCCCAGTTCATCGGACATGGCGACGGAGCGGAGATGCGGACCGTGGCACTGTGCGCCGCCGTCGTGCTCGGCGCAGGATTGTGGTGGACGGTGACGATCGCGCTGATCCGGCTGTTCGGCTTCCACCGGTCCCCGGCCGCGGACCGGCTCATCACTCTCCTGGGCGGCATCACACTGCTGATCATCGGTGCTGGACTGCTTGCCAGCACCACCTACGGCCTCATCAGCCCCGGCACGTGAACGCGACGGGCAGCGGACTCATCGACTGGCTCCGGCCCGGCAACTCATCAAAGGAACCTCGGCATATGACACGAACCCTCATCATCGGAGCAGGAGCCACCGGCGGAGCCCTCGGGGCGCGACTCATCTCCGCTGGACAGGACGTGACGTTCCTCGTCCGAGAACGCCGCGCAGCGCAACTCGCCGCCGACGGACTACGCTTCCGCGCACCTGACGTGGACGGCATGCACACGGTGCGCGCCGTCACCGCGCTGGACCACGCAGATCCTCTCGACCTCGTGATCGTCGCAGTCAAGGCACCGGCGCTGGCAGCGATCATCCCGACGCTCGCTCCTGCGATCGGCCCACAGACCTGCGTCGTCCCGCTGCTCAACGGCATGGCCCACATCGACCTGCTGGAGCGTGCCTTCCCGGGACGAGTCCTCGGAGGCATCGTGAAGATCGTCGCGACATTGGACGAAGACGCGACCGTCGTGCAGATGACCCCGCTGTGCAGCCTCACTATCGGCGGGCTGCTTGGTGATGCCGTGCCCGACAACATCAGCCGGACGCTCGATGTCGACGGCATCGCACTGGAGGTCGTGGACGACATCGCCTCGCGGCTGTGGGAGAAGTGGGCCTTCATCGCCGCCGCCGGCGTCATCACCTGCCTGTTCCGCGGCACCATCGGCGACATTCTCGCCGCCGGAGGCGAAGCGCAGATCCTCCAGGCGATCGCCGAGTGCGAGCAGATCGCGGAAGCCGCCGGCCACCCAGTGAGCGCGGCAGGGCATGCACAGTCCCTCGGCCTGCTCACCGAATCGGGCTCAGCGTTCACCTCGTCGCTCTACCGCGACCTCCGGCACGGCGACCCCGTCGAGGCGGAGCACATCATCGGCGACCTCGCCATCCGTGCGGCAGCACTCCAAGTGTCCGCACCGCTCCTGAACGCAGCGCTGCTCCAACTGCGCACCCACCACCAGGCTCTCATCGGTGCGATGGCAGCCGCGTCATGAGCCGCGGAGTGATCGACTCCTCGCTGGCCACCATCGGCGACACTCCCGTGGTGCGGTTGCATCGCATCGTCCCAGACGGTTCAGCGCAGGTCCTCGTGAAGATCGAGGCAGGCAATCCCACGGGAAGCTACAAGGACCGCATGGCGCTGGCGATCATCGAAGAAGCGGAGCGCAGCGGAGCACTGCGACCGGGACAGCGCGTCGTGGAGTACTCCGGCGGAAGCACAGGCTCCTCTCTCGCCTACGTGTGCGCAGTCAAGGGATACCCGTGCACCATCGTGAGCTCCGACACCTTCGCCCAGGAGAAGCTGCAGACCATGCGGGCCTTCGGTGCTGAGGTCGTGATCGTGCCGAGCGACCACGGGCTGATCACCCCGGGGCTGTTCGAGCGGATGCGGCATGCCGTGGATCGCATCGTCGACGAGGAGAGTGCGTACTGGACAGACCAGTTCCACAACACCGACGCACTGATCGGATACGACGTTCTCGGCCACGAACTGCTCCAGCAGACGGAGAGAAGCGGAATCGTCATCGACGCTTTCTGCGCGGCCGTCGGCACCGCAGGAATGCTCGCGGGAGTATCCCGAACCTTGAAAGCTGCGCTCCCCGAGGTCTCCGTCACGGCCCTCGAACCAACGACCTCCCCGATGGTCAGCGCGGGCCATGCGGGTCCGCACCACGTCGAGGGCATTGCGACCGGGATCGTCCCTCCGCTGCTGCCCTCCGACCTGTACGACCGAGTGCTCACCGTCGATGAGCAGAGCGCCAGAGAGCTGGCAGTCCCGCTGGCGCGCGACGAGGGTGTCTTCACAGGGACATCCAGCGCTTTCAACATCGCGGGTGCACTCCACCTGGCGAAAGAGTTCGGGCCCGGGCGAACCGTGGCGACGGTCGCCTGCGACACCGGCCTCAAGTACTTGGCGGGCGACCTGTACCGAGCGGGCATCGACCAGTAACTGGTTCAGAATCGAGTACGTCCACCACCAGATTCAGCTCTGACAATCGACCTACGACCGGAGAGAAGCATGACAATCACCATTCCCCGACAGCTCCTCCCTTCTGACGGGAGATTCGGTTCCGGTCCCGCGAAGATACGCGCAGCCCAACTCGACGCGCTCCATACAGATGGCGTTTCACTCATCGGCACGTCCCACAGACAAGCCCCCGTCAAAGCGCTTGTGGCGAACATCAAGGCTCAACTGTCCACCTTGTTCGCGGCACCGGACGGGTATGAGGTCATTCTCGGAAACGGAGGCTCGACAGCCTTCTGGGATGCCGCAGCATTCGGCCTCATCGAACAGAGAAGTCAACACCTCACCTTCGGGGAGTTCGGCAACAAGTTCGCCGCTGCTGCACACGCGCCTTGGCTGTCCACCCCCGATGTTCGCGCCGCGCTTCCAGGTACGCGCTCAGACTCAGAAATCATGCCTGATATCGATCTTTACGCTTGGCCGCACAATGAGAC
Source organism: Tessaracoccus bendigoensis DSM 12906 (assembly GCF_900141915.1). Classification (GTDB taxonomy): domain Bacteria; phylum Actinomycetota; class Actinomycetes; order Propionibacteriales; family Propionibacteriaceae; genus Arachnia; species Arachnia bendigoensis. Next base: position 26,199 of record NZ_FQZG01000059.1, read on the forward strand.
GTCCACCGGAGTTGCGGCCCCCGTTCATCGAGTCAACGCCCAGGGCGCACTGACCGTCATCGATGCGACCAGCGCTGCCGGGGGGATGACGTTCGACGCCACTGATACCGACGTGTACTATTTCGCCCCACAGAAGAATCTCGGCTCTGACGGAGGGCTGTGGGTCGCGCTCGTCTCCCCCGCCGCGATCGAGCGAATCGAACGAATCGCGACCTCGGATCGATACATCCCGGAGTCCCTCAGCCTGAAGAGCGCGTTGGACAACTCTCGGCTCGACCAGACCCTCAATACACCAGCGCTCGTGACGCTTCACCTGCTCAACAGTCAACTTGCATGGATTCTGGAACAGGGCGGACTCCCCTGGGCATGTGCGCGCGTCACTGAATCGGCTCTTCACAATCGAGGGTGTAGACGGGGTTTGAATCCTCCGGTTTCGAGGAGACTTCTGGCTATGTAGTGGGTGAGGTTCCGGAAGCCGAGCGCGATCCCGCGGAGGTGTTCGAGGCGTCCGTTGATCGCTTATGCCGACGTGTGGATTATGCCGACCGTGACCACGTTTACCCTTGTCAGAGACGATCGTCTCCTGGTGGTGTCGGCATAGTCAGAGGGCTTCGAGCCAGGTGAGGATCTCGGGGGGCGGGGTGAATGTGCCTGGGGTGACTCCTGGGGGTCTGGTCTTGTCGAGGGCTGCCTTCTTTGTCTCCATGTCGGCGTGGAGGTAGATGTCGGTGGTGGAGGTCTGCTCGTGGCCTAGCCAGAGCGCGATGACTGTGATGTCGACTCCGGCGTGGAGGAGGTTCATGGCGGTCGTGTGCCGGAGGGTGTGCATGGTGACGTGTTTGCTGTCCACTG
>NZ_FQZG01000091.1 GCF_900141915.1 Tessaracoccus bendigoensis DSM 12906
GGGGCTGGTCTGGGCCGTGAGCACTATTCGGGACTCGATCGCCGACACGCCGTAGTTGGGCGTCATTTCCGGGAACGAACCCGGGATAGTGCTCACCGCCTACCCAGCCACAGCCTCAGACCAGGGCGGTGCGGGGCATCGAGTGCGGCCGGAGGACCAGCCACAGGGCAAGCGTTGCCAGCGTCGCGCAGGCCAGCATCGCGGTGCCCATCGGGACCGCGCTGGTCATGGGCACCAACCCGATCAGCGGACCGACCATCGAGCCGACGATCTGCGACGACGCGCCGAGCAGCGACGACGCCGTCCCCGAGCGCTCCCGGTGATTCATCAGCACCAGAAGTTGCGTGCAGGGGGCAGACGATCCGAACCCGAACGTGAACAGGAACAGCGCCGGCACGAGGGGCACGTAGCCGATGTCGGCGGCGTTGATCACCAGGACCGCCAGCGACGCGGTGAGCATGACCGAGGTCGAGATGACCAGCACCCATTGCGGGCCGTAGCGCTGAGCCAACCGGCTACCCGTCTGGACCCCGATGAACACGCCGCACGAACAGATCGCAAACACCAGACCGAACCCTCGTGCGGTCAGGCCGTAGACGCTCTGCAGCAGCACCGACGAACTGGACACGTAGGAGAAGAGACCGCCGAAGGAGAAGGCCGCGATCAGCATGCCGCCGAGCGAGACGCGGTCGCGCACGACCACGCCGAAGCTCTTGGCGAGGGCGCCGAGGCCGCCGCGGGTGCGCTGCTCGGGTGGCCGCGTCTCCACCGTCGTCATCACGATGAGCAGCACCACCAGGGTGCCGTAGGCCGCCAGGCCCCAGAAGATGCCGCGCCACGGCATGATGCTGACCATCCAGGAGCCAACGATGGGGGCGATGATCGGTGCGAGACCCGAGATCAGTGCAAGCCGCGACAGCATCACCACGAGCGGACGCCCACTGAACAGGTCTCGCGCCATCGCCATCGCCACGACGGCGCCACCGGCGGCGCCGATGCCCTGCAGCATGCGCATCGCGGTCAGGAAACCGACCGAAGGGGCGATCGCCACCAGCACCGAGGAGATCACGTGAAGCGACGAGCACACCACCAACGGCCACCGCCGGCCGAGCCGGTCGCTCAACGGACCGACGATCAGCTGGCCCAGCGCGAACCCGAGCGTGGTCGCCGACAGCGTGACCTGGACCTGTGCGTCGCTCAGCGACCACTCCTGCTTGATCACAGGGAACGCGGGCAGATACAGGTCGATGGTGAACGGACCAAGCCCCGTCAGTAGACCAAGGGTGATGATGACGGCGAGTCGACGGCGGCGCGAGAATTGGCGGCCGAGATCGGATTCCATGGGCGGCCTTCGAGGCTAGAGGGTTGGGGTTGGGAGGTGCTCCGCGCACGGTTTGGCAGCCGGGACCATCGGGTCGGCATGGCTGGTGTTGCGAAGAAACCCAAAAGCAGATGATATGCCCGGATTCAATCAGTTCCAAAGCGGGGCCGCCCGGTAGAGTGTCGACGTGTCTGTCGACCTGTTCGGAAACCCGGATCCCGAGCCCGCTCAAAGGGGCGGATCGCTCAGCTACTCCGGCAATCCGCAGGCGCCACTGGCCGTCAGGATGCGCCCGCGAGACCTCGACGAGATCGTGGGCCAGCGCCACCTCCTCGCCCCCGGTTCCCCGCTGCGCAGGCTGGCCGACGGGCAGCCGATGTCGGTGTTCCTCTGGGGCCCGCCCGGGGTGGGCAAGACGACCATCGCCTCGGTCGTCTCCCAGGCGACGCGGCGCCGCTTCGTGGAACTGTCCGCCGTCACGGCGGGCGTCAAGGAGGTCCGCGCCGAGCTGGAGGAGGCGCGGCGACAGCTGGCCCGTGGCCGTGCCACCGTGCTGTTCGTCGACGAGGTCCACCGGTTTTCCAAGGCGCAGCAGGACGTGCTGTTGCCAGCGGTCGAGAACCGACTCGTCACCCTGATCGCGGCCACCACCGAGAACCCCTCGTTCTCGGTCATCTCACCCTTGTTGTCACGCTCCCTGCTGCTCAGGTTGCAACCCCTCACGGACGACGACCTGGCTTCGCTCCTGGAACGGGCCCTGACCGACGAGCGGGGGGTCAGGACGGCGACCGGGGAGAGCCTGGCGCTCGCCGACGAGGCCCGCGACATGATCATCCGGCTGGCCGGGGGCGACGCGCGCAGGGCACTGACCTACCTGGAGGAGTCCGCCGCGGCCGCCGAGGCGCTGGGGAGGCCCGCCATAGATCAGGCGGCTGTCGAGTCCTCGGCAGACCGGGCCGCCGTGCGTTACGACAAGGACGGTGACCAGCACTACGACGTCATCTCCGCATTCATCAAGTCGATCAGGGGCTCGGACGTCGACGCCGCCCTGCACTACCTCGCCCGCATGTTGGAGGCGGGGGAGGACCCGCGTTTCATCGCGCGTCGACTCATGATCTCCGCATCCGAAGACATCGGCATGGCGGCAAGCGGCGTCCTGCAGACGTGTGTGGCTGCGGCCCAGGCGGTTGCCCTGCTCGGCATGCCGGAGGCGAGGATCACGCTGGCCCATGCCACCGTCGCGGCGGCCACGGCGCCGAAGTCGAATGCGGCCTACCTGGCCCTGGACAAGGCGATCGCCGACGTGAGGGCAGGAAAAGGCGGTGCGGTGCCCGCCCATCTCAGGGACGCCCACTACGCGGGGGCCAAACCGCTCGGCCACGGGGAGGGCTACCGCTACCCGCACGACTTCGAGCACGGGGTGGTCGCCCAGCAGTACCTGCCCGACGACCTTGCCGCGGCCCGCTACTACGAGCCCACCGACAACGGGCAGGAGGCGGTGATCGCTGAGCGGGTGCAGTTGCTCCGAGACCTACTCGGCAGGCCCGGCGCCTGAACGACCTGTCCCGAGCAGGGGCGCGGAGGCGCGCGCAACGGCAACCGGCAGTGGTCGGCTAGAGTTGCGCGCATGACCGTTGGTGAAATCGCTGGCCTGATCGCGGCCGTGGCGCTCTGCGTCCTGGTCGCCCTCGCGGCCGTCCCGCTGCTCAAACTAGGACGAACCCTCGATGAGGTGCGGCTCGCAGTTCGGGACGTGGGGAACAACTCAGTCCCGATCCTGCACGAGCTCAAGTCGACGGTGGTCGCTGCCAACGACGAACTCGCCAAACTCAGCATCGTCACCGACGACGCCGCGAAGGTGTCAGGGCACGCCACGGTCGTCAGCGAGAACGCGGCCCAACTGACCTCCCTGTTCTCCGCCACGCTCGGTGGCCCGCTCGTCAAGACCGCGGCCTTCACCTACGGCGTCCGCAAGGCCGTGCAGGGTCGGAAGAAGGCCGCCAGGTGAGGCGCTTGTTCTGGCTCCTCGTCGGGGCAGGGCTCGCCGTCTTCCTGCTGCTTCGTGGCAGGCAACTGCTCGAACGCTTCACACCGAAGGGCGTGGTGGAACAGGTCGAGAAGAAGGGCCACGAGACGGCAGCCGGTTTCGGCGAGTTCATGGCCACGTTCCGCACCTCGATGGCCCAGCGGGAGGCCGAGCTCCGCGATGAGCTGAACATCCCCGCAAACAACAACTGATTTTCAAGGACTACCAGATAATGAAGACCGCCGAAATCCGGAGCCGGTTCATCGACTTCTTCGTGAAGCATCAGCATGTCGATGTGCCGAGCGCGTCGCTGCTGTACAACGACCCGACGCTGCTTTTCGTCAACGCCGGCATGGTGCCGTTCAAGCCGTACTTCCTCGGCGACGAACCGGCCCCGTACGACCGCGCGGTCTCCGCGCAGAAGTGTGTGCGCACCCTCGACATCGAAGAGGTGGGCAAGACCACCCGTCACGGCACCTTCTTCCAGATGCTCGGCAACTTCTCCTTCGGTGACTACTTCAAGGAGGGTGCGATCACCTACGCCTGGGAGTTCGTCACGGGTAGCGAGGAGGACGGCTGTCTCGGGTTCGACCCCGAGACGGTCTGGGTCACCGCGCTACATGGAGATCAGGAGACGATCGACCTTTGGCAGAAGGTCGGTATCCCGCGCGAACGCATCCAGGAACGCGGGCTGAAGGACAACTACTGGCACATGGGGGTCCCCGGCCCCGGCGGCCCCTGCTCCGAGATCTACATCGACCGCGGCCCGGGGTTCGGCGCGGACGGCGGCCCCGAGGCCGACGAGGACCGCTTCCTTGAGATCTGGAACCTCGTCTTCCAGCAGGAGGAACTCTCCGCGGTCCGAGCCAAGGACGACTTCGACGTGGCGCGCCAACTGCCCAGCCGCAACATCGACACGGGCGCCGGCTTGGAGCGCATCGCGCTGCTGAAGCAGAACGTCGCCAACATGTACGAGATCGACGAGGTCTACCCCGTCATCCAGAAGGCGGCCGAACTATCGGGTAAGCGCTACGGCGATGACCACACCGACGACATCCGCTTCCGCGTGGTCGCCGACCATGTCCGCTCCAGTCTGATGTTGATGACCGACGGAGTCACCCCCGGCAACGAGGCCCGCGGTTACGTGCTGCGGCGCCTCCTTCGGCGCGTGATCCGCTCGATGCGGCTACTCGGGGTGAGCGCCCCGGTGCTGCTTGAACTGCTGCCAGTCTCCCGCGACCTGATGCGGGTCTCCTACCCAGACATCGACGCGGCCTGGCCCCGCGTGGCAGAGGCGGCCGAGGCGGAGGAGAAGTCGTTCCGGCGCACCCTGCAATCGGGCACCGTGCTGTTCGATTCGGCGGTCGACGATGCCCGCAGCGAACACGTCACCACGCTTCCGGGCGACCAGGCGTTCCGGCTGCACGACACCTTCGGGTTCCCGATCGACCTGACGATGGAGATGGCCGCCGAGCAGGGGCTGACCGTCGACCGGGCCAGGTTCGATGCGCTCATGAAGGAGCAGAAGGAGCGGGCAAGGGCCGATGCCAAGTCCAAGAAGGGAGGCGCGGCGAGCCTTGAGGCTTACCGTGAGCTCCGTGAGGCGGGCGAGGTGCCGTTTCTGGGCTACACCGACCTGGACGTCTCAACCAGGGTGCGTGGCATCGTGGCCGACGGGGTCGTCGTCGACCGCGCCCTCGACGGCGCCACCGTCGACATCGTCTTGCAGGAGACCCCGTTCTATGCGGAGTCCGGTGGTCAGGATGCCGACCGCGGCGTCATCAGGGGCGACGGGTTCAGCCTGAACGTCATCGACGTGCAGCGCCCCGTCCCCGGCCTGGTCGTGCACCGTGTTGAGGTGCTGGGTGAGTTGCCGGTGGGGGCCAGCGTCGATGCCAGGGTCGACGGCATCGCCAGGCACGGATCGTGCCAGGCCCACACCGCGACGCACATCGTGCATGCCGCGCTGCGGGAGCTGGTCGGCCCCACAGCGACGCAGGCTGGCTCATACAACAAGCCCGGCTACATGCGCTTCGACTTCTCATCGACGCACGGGCTGAGCGATCAGCTGAAGGCAGAGATCGAGGGCCGCTCCAACGAGGCGATCGCCGACAACTTCGCGGTGACCGCGCAGGAGATGAAGCTGGAGGACGCCAAGGCGCTCGGGGCGATGGCCATGTTCGGAGAGAAGTATCCGCCGATCGTGCGGATGGTCGAACTGGCCGGACCCTGGTCGAGGGAGCTGTGCGGCGGCACCCACGTCGCCACCACCGCTGAGATCGGCATGCTGAACCTGCTTAGCGAATCCTCCATCGGGTCTGGGGTGCGCCGTGTCGAGGCGCTCGTGGCTGCGGACGCGTTCTCGAAGTTCGCCGCGGAGCGCGCGTTGGTCAGCACCCTGACCGACACGCTGCGGGTGCAGCCGGACCAGTTGGTCGGGCGTGTCGAACGGCTCGTCACACAACTGAAGGACGCCGAGAAGCAGATCGCGAGACTGAATGCGGAAAAGCTGCTCGCCAGCTCCGCAACCCTGGTGGAGCAGGCCGAGACGGTGGGAGGCGTCCGCTATCTCGGCGTGAGTACCCCCGGCGTGGCAGGAGGGGACCTCCGGACGCTTGTGCTGGACCTGCGCGAGCGCCTCGGCTCCGGGCCCGCCGTCGTGGCGTTGATCGGCGGCTCAGACAAGCCCACTGCAGTGGTCGCCACCAACGAGGCCGCCCGAGGGCTCGGTCTGAGGGCCGGCCAGCTCATCGGGCTTGCCAGCGCCGCGCTCGGCGGCAAGGGCGGCGGCAAGGACGACCTCGCGCAAGGCGGCGGAACCGACCCGGCCGCAGCCCCTATGGCCTTGGCCGCGGTGCGCTCGGCGCTGGATTCGCGTGGCTGACGGGCCACGACTCGGCATCGACTGGGGCAAGGCCAGGATCGGTGTGTCGGCGGCAGGCGCCGGAACATCGTTCGCCTATCCGGTGGAGACCGTTCAGGCCGGTGCCGAGGAACAGGCCCGGCTGGTCGCACTGGTCGCCGAATACGAGCCGACCGTGGTCTACGTCGGGCTGCCCCTCACCCTTGCGGGGGAGAGGGGGATCGCCGCCGGTTTCATCACTGACAAAGCGGTCCAGTTCGCGGCCGCCATCGCGCCGGTCGAGGTGAGGCTCGTCGACGAGCGGATGAGTACCGCCTCGGCATCACGTAACCTGGGGAGGGCCGGTCGAAGCGCAAAGAAGCAGCGCGGCGTCATCGACCAGGCGGCGGCCGTCGAGATTTTGCAGACCGCGCTTGACGCCGAGGAGCGTCACGGTGGGCCGGTCGGCCAACGTGTGATTGAGGAGGAACGGTGAGCCCCGCGTTCAATGACAACGACCGACGCCTGAACTGGCGCAAGATCGGCTACCACGCGCGCAGCGCCCTCGCTGTGATCCTCGCGGCGGCGGTGCTGGGCGGAGGTGCCTGGTTCGTTTACTCGAAGATCAACGACGCCTACATCGAATGGCGCACCGAGGATGACTACATCGGTGAGGGCAGCGGCGAGGTCGAGATCCTCATCCCCCGCGGGGCGACCCCGGCGCACATCGGCGACCTCTTGACCGAGGCGGGCGTGATCAAGTCCACGAGGACCTTCCGCAGCGAGGTGCAGCGCAGCGGGCGAGGAGATGAACTCCAGTACGGGCGCTACAAGCTCAAGAAGGAGATCCCTGCGGCCGTCGCGTTCGAGATGTTGCTCAACCCCGACAACAAGGTGGTCCTCTGGGTGCTGTTCCCCGAGGGCACGACGATGGCGGAACAGCAGGCGATCACGGTGGAGACGACCAAACTCTCGTTGGCCGACGTGCAGGCGGGTGCCGCGGACACCACCATCTTCAAGCTGCCCGATTACGCAGGTGGCAAGCTGGAGGGCTTCCTGTTCCCCTCAAAGTACGCGGTCTCGGAGCCGCCCGTGGCCTCCTGGATCTACGCGACCCAGGTGGGACAGTTCAACCGGATAGCGGAGAAGCTCGACCTCGTGGGTGGGGCCGAACAATTGGCGACCACACCGTTGGCGGTGGTCACTACTGCCTCGATCATCGCCTCGGAGGTGACGAAGACGGCGGACCAACCGATGGTCGCCGCGGTCATCTACAACCGGATGAAGCAGGGCATGAAACTCGAGATGGACTCGACCGTGCACTACGCCGTCGGCAAGTCCGGAAAGGTCACGACCACCGCGGAGGACCGGGCCAACCCGTCGCCCTACAACACTTACGTGCATCCCGGGTTGCCGCCCGGCCCGATCAGCAACCCGGGTGAGACGGCGTTGTCGGCCGCCCTGCACCCCGCCGACAGCGATGCGCTGTTCTTCGTCACCGTCAACCCCGAAACCGGCGACACCAGGTTCGCCGCGACGCTGGAGGAACACAACGCGAACGTGGCGCTCTTTCAACAGTGGTGCTCCGCCAACGCGGGCAAGTGCTGATGCGTTCGGGGGTGATCGGCGACCCGGCCGGGCATTCACTGTCCCCGGCGATCCACCGGGAGGGTTACCGGCTCAACGCCCTCGACGACTGGTCCTATGACGCCTACACGGTGACCGCCGCCGACCTTGCGACGTTCGTCCGGACCCGCATCGACGACCCCGACTGGGCCGGGCTCAGCGTCACGGCGCCGCACAAGGAGGCCATCGTCTCGTTCGGCGACCCGGACGAACCGACCCGGCTGATCGGCGGCGGCAACACCATCGTCTTCGGGGATGAGCCCCGCGTCTACAACACCGACGTGCCCGGCTTCATCGGAGCCTGGCTCGCGCACGGCCTGGCGGCCCCCCGCAGCGCGGCCATCCTGGGCAACGGGGCGACCGCCCGCTCGATCGTGCTGGCCCTGGCAGACCTCGGCGTGCGGGAACTGACTGTGTTCGCCCGCCGTCCCGAGCGTGCCGCGGCCCTCGCCCAGCTCGCCTCGACGCTCGGGCTGACGACCGACGTGCGGTCGCTGGGGGAGGGCGCCGACCGGGTCGATCTCGTGGCCAGCACCATTCCCGCGGCCGCCGCCGCTCCCCACGCGGATGCGCTGGCCACCGCGGCCGATGTCGTCTTCGACGTGGTCTACGACCCTTGGCCGACGCCCCTGACCGCGGCGGCCCAGAGGAAGGGCCGGATGGTGCTCAACGGCCTCGACCTGCTGGCCGGGCAGGCCGTCGACCAGTTCCACCTGCTGACTGGGCACCGCGTCACGTATCAGCAGTGCCGTTCGGCAGCCGGTCGCGAACTGAAGGCGCGCTCGGCACTCTGACACAATGGCGGTCATGCTTCGTTACCTGACCGCCGGGGAGTCCCACGGCCAAGCCCTGATCGCCACCATCGAGGGCATCCCGGCCCACGTCCGGGTCGGCACCGCGGAGATCGCAGAGAACCTTCGCCGGCGCCGCCTCGGCGTCGGACGGGGAGCCAGGATGAAGTTCGAGGCCGATGAGTTGACCCTGCTGTGCGGCTTCCGGCACGGCGAGACCCTGGGCTCGCCGATCGCCATCGAGATCGGCAACACCGAATGGCCGAAGTGGCAGCAGGTGATGGCACCTGGCGACGTCGATGACGAGATCCTCGCCCAGCTGGCCCGCAACGCGCCGCTGACCAGGCCCCGGCCCGGGCACGCCGACCTGGCGGGCATGCAGAAGTACGACTTCGACGAGGCCCGCCCCCTGCTTGAACGCGCCTCCGCCCGGGAGACGGCCGCCCGCGTCGCGCTCGGCACCATCGCGCAGGCCTTCCTCAGGCAGGCGCTCGGCGTCGAGGTCCTCAGCCACGTCGTCGAGCTCGGCCCGGTGCGGGCCGTCCGGCCGGATCTGCCCACCATGGCCGACCTGCCAGCGATCGACGTCGACCCGGTGCGCTGCTTCGACCCGGCCGCGTCGGCTGCGATGCAGGAGGAGGTGGAGGCGTGCCACAGAGACGGCGACACCCTCGGTGGGGTCGTCGAGGTGGTCGCCTGGGGCCTGCCGCCCGGCCTCGGCTCGCATTCGCAGGGCGACCGCCGGTTGGATGCGAAACTGGCCGGCGCGCTGATGGGCATCCAGGCGATCAAGGGCGTCGAGGTCGGCGACGGCTTCGAGTTGGCGCGGACCCGCGGCTCGCTGGCCCATGACGAGATCCTCCCCGGCGCATCCGGTATCCGACGCGCGTCGCACCGCTCCGGCGGCACCGAGGGCGGGATGTCCACCGGTGAGGTGCTCAGGGTCCGGGCCGCGATGAAGCCCATTGCGACGGTGCCCCGGGCGCTGCGCACCATCGACACCACCACCGGTGAGGCGACCGCCGCCCACCACCAGCGCTCCGACGTGTGCGCCGTGCCCGCGGCGGGCGTAGTCGCCGAGGCGATGGTCGCCCTGGTGCTTGCCGAGGCCGCGCTCGAGAAGTTCGGCGGCGACTCCGTGGGAGAGACCCGACGCAACTGCGAGGCCTACCTGGCCGACGTCAGGGCCAGGGGCCTGGAGATCGGCCGATGAGCATCGTCCTGATCGGCGCGCCCGGATCGGGCAAGTCCACCGTCGGAAAGCGCCTCGCCCGTCGCCTCGGGTTGACGTTCGTGGACGTCGACCACCGCATTGAGGAGGTCGTGGGCAAACCGATCGCCGAGATCTTCGCCGACCACGGGGAGGAGTATTTCAGGGCGGTCGAAGAAGAGGCCACCATCGAACTGCTCGGCAGCTGTGGTGTGTTGAGCCTCGGCGGTGGATCGGTGATGAACGCCGCTATCCGGGAGGCGTTGGCGGGTCACGAGGTGATCTGGTTGAAGGTCTCGGTCGGGCAGGCCAGCCGGCGGGTCGGCCTCAACACCGCGCGCCCGTTGCTGCTCGGCAACGTGCGTGGCCGACTGATCGAGTTGATGCGGGAACGCACCCCCGTCTACGAGTCGTTGGCGACGGAGGCCGTCGAAACCGACGGCCGGGGCTCGGCCGAGGTCGCCGACCAGTTGGCCGCGGAACGGGGCTGGGCGCAGTGAAGGGCGGCACCGTCCGCGTCGAGTCGAAGCAGGGTCCCTACGACGTCACCGTCGGTCGGGGCGCGTTGGATCGGCTGCCTGACCTGCTCGGTGAGGCGTCCCGGGTCGCCGTCATCCATCCCGCCTCGCTGGGGGCGCTGGCGCGCCGCGTGGAAGCGATGGTGGATCGACCGGTCACACTGATCCCGGTGCCTGACGCCGAAGCTGCCAAGACCCCGCAGGTGCTGACCGGGTGTTGGAACGCCCTCGCGGCTGCCGGATTCACCCGGAACGACCTCGTCGTGGGTGTCGGCGGTGGAACCACGACAGACCTGGCAGGGTTCGTGGCCGCCTCCTGGCTGCGCGGCATCGGCTACCTCAGCGTGCCTACGTCGGTGCTGGGCATGGTTGACGCCGCGGTCGGGGGGAAGACGGGCATCAACCTGGAAGCGGGAAAGAACCTCGTCGGAGCGTTCTACGAGCCCCGGGCCGTGCTCTGCGACCTGACGCTCCTCGCCTCGCTCGATGCCTCGGAGGTAGCCTCCGGGCTGGCCGAGGTGATCAAGTGCGGGTTTATCGCCGACCCTGAGATCCTGAAGCTTGCCACCGCCGACCTCGCCGACTGCCGCGACGTCGCCAGCGACCGGTTCGCCGAACTGGTGCTGCGCGCCGTCAGCGTCAAGGCGCGCGTGGTCGCCGCCGACTTCACCGAGTCCACGTCGGTCGGCGACCAGGTCGGACGGGAGGCCCTCAACTACGGCCACACCCTGGGCCACGCGATCGAGAAGCACGCCGGTTTCACGTGGCGGCACGGGCAGGCGATCAGCGTCGGAATGGCATGGATGGCGCGGGTCTCGCGCGACCTGCTCGGGCTCGACGGGGACACCGTCGAGCTGCACGACCACCTGCTCGGCGGGCTCGGGCTGCCGCTGAGCTACCCGGCACCGTTCGAGGAACTGCGCCCGATCATGAGCCTGGACAAGAAGGCCAGGGGAGCGAGCCTCCGGCTGATCGGGATGCGGGAGATCGGTCGCCCGACCGTCCTCTCGGAGCCGCCCGAGCCCGTGCTGGCCGCCGCGTTCGGGGAACTCGCCGACCGGTAGGCGCCGGACCCGCATGGGATCACGGCACCGCGACGATCGCGGTCGCGTCTCCCGGGAGGAGGCCGTCGAGCGGCTCGTCTGCGCTTGTGAGCAGCACCTCGCCGGGTGGCAGCGGCGTGGGGGATTCGCCGAAGTTCGTGACGACGACCAAGCTTCGCCCGCCGGGGCTCTGCCGTCCGAGGCACAGCGCGCGGGGCGAGGCGACGCCGTCGAGCAAGGTGGCTGTCCCGCGGCGCAGGCTCGGCTCGGCTCGGCGAAGTGCCAGCGCCCGCCTGAAGAGCGCGAGCATCGAGGTGGGGTCCGCCTCCTGCGCCTCGACCGTCAGGTCGGCCCAGGCGGCAGGCATGGGAAGCCACGTCCGGACCCCTTCGGGGCTGAAACGAAACGGCGGGGTGGTCCCCGACCACGGCATCGGAACGCGGCAGCCGTCCCGGCCGCGGACCCGCCCGCCGGTGCGGTGGAAGACCGGGTCTTGAAGGACCTCGTCTGGGAGGTCGTCGACCTGTGGCAGCCCGAGTTCCTGGCCCTGGTACAGGTAGGCCGCCCCGGGTAGCGACAGCTGCAGGAGCGTGGCCGCCCGGGCGCGTCGTTCGCCGCGGGCTATGTCGACGTGAGTCGCGCCGTCGTCGCTGGTGTGTACCGCGCCGGGCACGTAGTCGCCCTCGAGTCGGACATCGGCGGCGAACCGGCTGACGGAGCGCGGGTTGTCGTGGTTGTCGAGCACCCATGTGCCTGGTGCCCCGACGATCTCGTTCGCGGCGAGGGAAGAGGCGATGGCCTGCCGGAACTCACCGATGTCCCAGGCTGCCTTGGCGAAGCGGAGGTTGAACGCCAGGTGCATCTCGTCGGGGCGCACGAAGAGGGCGACGACGTCGTCGGGTGCACCCGTCTCGATGACCGCCATCCGGTCCCCCGGGTAGGAGTCCATCACCCGGCGGAAGGCGCGGTAGATGTCGTGGACGGGGCTGTCGTCGCCCTTCGGGATGACCGGGTAGCCGCCGTCGGTGTCGGGCCAGCCGGTGTCCTTCACCAGGGCATCGGAGACGTCGATCCGGAAGCCGTCGACACCCCGGTCGAGCCAGAAGCCCAAGATGTGCTCGAACTCCGCGAGGATCTCGGGGTTGCCCCAGTTCAGGTCCGGTTGCTCGGGCGCGAAGAGATGGTAGTACCACTGGCCGGGGGTGCCGTCCGGCTCCATGACGCGGGTCCACGAGGTGCCGCCGAAGACGCTTCGCCAGTTGTTCGGCGGCTCGGCCCCGTCCTGGCCGCGCCCGTCAAGGAAATGGAATCTCGCCCGCGCCGAAGAACCGGGCCCTGCGGCGATCGCCGCGCGGAACCAGGCATGCTGGTCGGAGCAGTGGTTGGGAACCAGATCGATCGTCACCCGGATGCCGTGCGCGTGCGCGGCGGCGACCAGGGCGTCAGCATCGGCCAATGTGCCGAAGCGTGGGTCGACGCCGCAGTAGTCGGCGATGTCGTAGCCGCCGTCCACCTGAGGCGATGGGTAGAAGGGGCACAACCACAAGGCGTCGACGCCGAGGGAGGCGAGGTAGCCCATCTTCTCGACGACGCCGCGCAGATCCCCCTCACCATCGCCGTTCGCGTCCGCGAACGAGCGTGGATAGACCTGGTAGAAGACGGCCTCGCGCCACCACTGCGCGACGCCCGGGCGCCCGTCGACTGCCACCGGCTCCGAACCCGACCTGTTCATACGGCGACCCTACCGACGGCACCCCGCGGCCTCAGCAACCTTGAGCAGGTCGAGCCCCGACTGTGACCTGCATGACCCTCCTGGGAGCCGTCCGTCGGGTAGCGTCGGGTGCATGAGCTACGAACCCACAGCCGTGATCCGCGACGAGGCCGCGCGGTTCGCGACCGTCCTGGCCGAGGTCGACGGCGCGACCCCGGTCCCGAGCTGCCCGGGCTGGACGGCGGCCGACCTGCTTTGGCACCTGACCGAGGTGCACCTGTTCTGGAGTTCTGTGATCGCGTCCGGCGCCACCACCGACGAGCAGGTGCAGGCCATCGAGGAACACCCACCGGTGCGTCCCACCACCCGGTCCGAGGTGTTGTCGCGGCGGGCCCGGGCCACCGAGGACCTGCTTGCCGCGCTGCTCTCCGGGCCGCTTGACGCACCGGCGTGGAGCTGGTTCCCGCCCGACCAGAGCGTCGGCTTCACCGTCCGGATGCAGACCCACGAGGCCACCATCCACCGCGTCGATGCCGAACTGACGGCAGGGCTGCCCATCTCGCCGATCCGGGCCGATGTGGCGGCAGCCGGCATCGACCACGTGCTCGATGTGATGTGGAACTGGGTGCCGACGAGCGCGGAGAAGGTCCCGCTCGGCGTCGTCGAGCTGCGACCGACGGAGACGCAGCCGCGCCTGGTCGAGCTGTACCGCTGGACCGGGGAGGCGTGGGGCCAGCCGTTCAAGGACCAGATCGGTGGTCGACGGGCACCCGACGGCGTCCATCCGGACGCCGTCATCGAGGGCCCGGCGCAGCAGCTGGACCTGCTGGTCTGGTCCAGGCCCGCGATCGTCACGGGTTCCGGTGACGGCGAACTGTTGAACGCGTTCGACGAGCTGATCGCCTTCGGTATCCAGTAGCCAGGAACCGCGATCCTGCCGCATCTCGTGGCGTGCCGCCCAGCGCCGGCGGCCTGCCTCCGAAAATCCGCCAGTGTCGGATTGTCCTCGGTCTTGCTCCGAGGATCCGCCACTGCCCAGCGCTTCGGCGGCCTGC
>NZ_FQZG01000048.1 GCF_900141915.1 Tessaracoccus bendigoensis DSM 12906
ATGAGCACAACGGACGAAACGGCCGTCTCTCCGTGCAGACCGATCCCCGCTTCCACCGCGACGCGAAGGCCCTGGCCGACCAGGCCGTCGAGTTTCACGGCCTCGCCGACAACATCGTCGTCAAGATCCCGGCCACCAAGGTCGGCATCGAAGCCATCGAGGACGCCACCTACCGCGGCGTGAGCATCAACGTGACCGTCTCGTTCTCGGTCCCGCAGGCCGTACGCGCCGCCGAGGCGATTGAGCGCGGCCTCGACCGCCGGGCCGCCGAGGGCCACGACATCTCGCAGATGGGCCCGGTCGTGACCATCATGGTCGGCCGGCTCGACGACTGGCTCAAGCACGTCGTGGCCCGCGACAAGCTCTTCATCGACCCCTCCGCTCTCGAGTGGGCGGGTGTGGCCAGCGCGAAGAAGGCCTACCAGATCTTCCAGGAGCGGGGCTTCCGTTCCCGCGTCCTCTCCGCCGCGTTCCGCAACGTCCTGCAATGGTCCGAACTCGTCGGCGGCGACCTCGTCGTCTCCCCACCGTTCAAGTGGCAGCAGATCATCAACGCCTCCGACTACGAGGTCGTCGACCGCATCTCGGTGCCGGTGCGCCAGGAGTACCTCGACCAGCTGAGCCGGATTCCCGACTTCTTGAGGGCCTACGATGTCGACGGCATGACCGTTGAGGAGTTCGAGACGTTCGGACCGACGGCGAAGACGCTGCGCCAGTTCCTCGACGCCGACGCCCAACTCGACGCGCTCGTTCGCGACATCCTCATCCCCGCCCCCTGATCGCCGCTAGGAGAACCGCCTCAATGCTTCGAGTAGCAGTCATCGGCGCAGGCCGGATCGGCAAGATCCATGCCTCCGCTGTGGCCTCCCACCCACAGGCCGACCTGGTCGCCGTCTGCGATCCCATCGGGACCGCCGCCGAGGACCTGGCCGCGCTCCATGGGGCCAAGGCCTACAAGGACGCCGACGACCTGTTCGCCGACCCTGACGTCGACGCCGTCATCATCGGTTCCCCGACCCCGCTGCACGCACCGCAGGTGCTGGGCGCGACCCGCGCGGGCAAGGCCGTCCTGGTCGAGAAGCCGGTCGCTAGCGATGTCGAGTCGGCCCGTGCCCTGGAGGCAGAGCTGGAGACGTTCGAGCACCCGCCCGTGATGGTGGGGTTTCAGCGCCGCTACGACCCGTCGATCCGACGCGCCAAGGAGTTGGCCGACGCCGGTGAGTTGGGCACGATCGAGCAGGTGACGATCGTCTCGCGCGACTCGGCCCCGCCGCCCGCGTCCTACATCGCCGTCTCGGGAGGCATCTTCAAGGACATGACGATCCACGACTTCGACGAGGCCCGCTTCTTCATCGGCGACATCGTGGAGGTCAGCGCCTTCGGTCAGAACGTGCTCCCCGAATTGGCGGAAACCGGCGACTTCGACGCCGCCGTCGTCGTGCTGCGCGGCAAGAACGGGGCAGTCGCGTCCATCACCAACAACCGCCGCTGTGTGACCGGCTACGACCAGCGCCTCGAGGTACACGGGTCCACCGGTTCCGCGATCATGGACAACTGGCGACCGACCACCCTCTCGGTCAACACCAAGGATGCCTCTGGCACGCAGCAGCCGTACCTCGACTTCTTCTTGGAGCGCTACGCGGACGCGTACCGCAACGAGTTGACGGCGTTCATCGACGCGATCAACAACGGCACCGAGGTGACGCCGACGGTCGCCGACGGCGTGGCAGCGCTGGTCGTCGCCCAGGCTGCCGGGGAGTCGGCCCACAGCGGACGGACGGTCCGGCTCGACGGCTGACAACCGCCGATCAAAGGCGGAAGGGTCGGGGCAGATGCCTCGGCCCTTCTGCGTTGCCGCGTTACTGGATCGTAAAGGTGGCGTAACCCATGCCGTCCACCGGCGTGGTTGGCTCGTGGGACCAGGATCCGCCGAACCCGAGGAGTTGCCATGCGCACCTCGACCCCCAACCCGCCGAGCCAGGCGCCCCGGTGTACGGGCATGAGACGCCATGCGGCGCCTGGCCTGATCCCCGTCGGCCGACGCACCGCCTAGCCCATGCGCATCCTCTCCCTCAACCCCACCTCGTCGAGGTTGACGACCACCGCCCTAGTCGAGGCCGCGGCGGCCTGGTCGCGGCGCACCAAATGCCTGGTCGAAACCGAACGCATCGCCGGTGCCCCCGAGCGGCTGGAGACCGATCGACAGGTCGAGGCCGTCGCGGGCATGGTCTGGGAACGGGCGCGCCGTCTGGAGGCCGACGGGTTCGACGCGATGATCGTCGCGTCCCCCAGCGACCCAGGCCTCGCTGAGGGCTGGGCGCTGGTTCCGGAACCGGTGATCGGCGTCGGCTGGGCCTCGATGAGGAGGGCCTGCGCGATCGACTGGGGAATCCTCTGCCCCCACCATCAGCCCCCCGCGCGCGCCAAGGCACAGGCGACGCGCTACGGCTTCGCGGAGCACCTGGTCGCGGTGCAGTCGGCGAGTCGGGTCGACTACCAGGCCGACTCCGCGGGCCTACTGGCCGCCGAGGTGAACCGGCTGGCGGCCGCCGGTGCCCGCAGCGTCGTGCTGGGTAGCGCGAGCATGTCGCGCACGGCCGAGGCGATCTGGGGGCTGGTCGAGGTGGAGGTGGTGGAGCCTCTCGAGGCGGCCCTCGATGTGGCGCTGGCCGCCGTGCGCCACACCCTTCCGCTGGCCACTCGGTGACCCGACGACTCAGCCCGGCAGTGCGACCTTCGGCCTAGCCCACGAGCGGCACAGCGTGTCTGGGACACCCACGCCTGGAACCACTCACCTGCCCCGACCCTCGCATCACTGATGCGCACCTATCAACATCTGTGGCGCTAATCTGTTGGTATGAGGACAACGGTACGACTCGACCCCGAGGTCGCGGCAGCGGCAGAACGCTTACGCAAGGAGCGTCACATCGGTCTGGGTGAGGCCGTCAACGAACTCGCCCGGGCGGGCCTGGCGAAGAAGCAGGAGCCCGTGTACTTCCGGCAGCGAACAGCCAGCGTCAGGCTGAAAGTCGACGTCACCGACATCGCCGACACCCTCGAGCTACTCGATCAGCACGACGCCGGGGACGCCCAGTGATCGTCGACGCCAACGTCCTGCTCTACGCCGTAGATGACCAGTCCCACTTCCACACCACCGCACGGACCTGGCTGGAAGAGGCGATGAACGGCGTCGAACGCGTCGGGCTGCCCTGGGTGTCCCTGATGGCGTTCCAGCGCATCATCACCCACCCCCGCGTGACCGTGAATCCCCTGACCCCGGCGGATGCGTGGAGCTACATCACCGACTGGCTCGACGCCGACCAGGCCTGGGTACCCACCCCGGGAGGCCGCCACCGCGACATCCTCGGCCGACTCCTGATCGACGGCGACCTGCGCGGGAACCTCGTCACCGACGCCCACCTCGCTGCGCTCGCCATCGAATACGGCACCAGCATCTGCTCCTTCGACAGCGACTTCGCCCGATTCCCCGGCCTCCACTGGATCAACCCCGCCCGCCGCTGATTCACTCGGCTCAGGTAGCAACCTCCAGTGTCGGCCAAGGTATGAGACGAACTCGTGGGCCGTTGCTCTCCCTCGCCATCAGGACACCGGGCAGCGCGGTCGCAAGACATCACCGTCGGCAGGTTCACCCTCGGGAGCGCCGCCTTCCTGAATGCAGGCACCTCCCCCTAAAGTGCGACCTTCGGCCTGGCCCACGACCGGCCCCTGGTGTCTTTCAAGATGTCGTACTCGACGTCGACGTGCGGCTCGATCGCGCTGTACTTGTCGTTCGGCGCGCCGATGATCAACTGGAAACCCAGACCCCGCCAAGCCCCGATCGCGCGGGCCGTGAAATGGGCGTCGGCCTTGATCAGCGCCTCATCCAGGAACACCGGCGCGTAGCGGGGACGCTCGGCACCGGCGTCACCGAGCTGGTAACGCAGAGCGGCCCCGACGATGAACGCGATCAACTCCTGTGATTCGCCACCCGACTTCTCCCCGATGTGGTCGTAGAGCGCGACGTGCCGCTTCGTCGTCGCCCCGATCCGTTCGGCGCTGACGCGGACATGGTTGCGCACGTCGATCAGGTCGGCGAAGTCGGGCGCACCACGACGGATCCGGTCGATCAGCCTCGACATCCTCGTGTAGGCCAGCTCGCGTTCCTCCTCGGTCCCGGCCGCCTCGATCAGGCCGCGCACGTCGCGCAGTTCGCGGCGGAACCTGGCCCTGACGGCCGACTGGTTCTCGCGGGTGGCGATCTGCAAGCGGTGCTCATCGTCGTAGAACGGCAGGTCCTGCATGATCAGGTTGATCGGCTCGATCCGCTCCCGGATCTCCCGCAGCGACCTGCTGAGCGTCGAGTCGAGATTGGTCAGATCGTTGCCCGAGAGGCTGAGCAACGAATCGCGCCATTCGGCCTCCAGCTCGTGCAGACCGCTGGCCTCCAGGTCGGCCAGGATGCGCTCGAAGTCGGCCAGGGAGGCGTCCGGGTCGGGGAGCAGATTCGGGTTGGGCCAGCGATCCAGGAATGTGGTGAGGGTCCGGCGCAGCGTCTCGCGCTGCTCGACCAGGCTGTCCCGCGCGGCGCGCTGGTCGGCGGCCAGCCGACCCGCCGCGTTCTCCAGTGCCGCGTCGAAGCGGCGCAACTCCTCCGACGGGGAGGCGTCGCGTTCACCGTCGGGCACCTCGAACTGCCGGTCGAGGTAGCCGGCCTGCTCGTCTGTCAGGCGGATGCCTGCATCGCCTGCGGCCTCGAGGATCTCGTCGACGGCGTCGACCGCCTCCATCACCTCACCCCACCGAGCGGCTATCCGGTCACGTTCATGCTTTGCCCGACCGATGTCCTCCCGCAGCCCCGTCACCTTGTCAGAGGTCTTCGCGATCTGTTGCTGGATGCGCGCGATGGTCGGGCTACCGGTGGTCACCTCTTCGATGACTCCCAGCCACCGCCGCTTCTCCGCCTCCAACGCCTCGACGTCGACCTGCTCCCAGGTGAGGTCGACGATCACGCGGTAGGCGGCGTCGCGCGCGTCGAGCCCGTCAAGGGTGACGACGGCCGCCTCGAGGGTTTCGATGGCGTCGACCAGCCGACGGCGGGCGTCGTCGATCCTTGCCGCGAGGTCGCGGAGGCCGTGCTGGTTGGAGAAACCGAGCACGTTTGCGCGGCCGTGGCCGCCGTGCGCGCCCCGGTTCCCCTGCGACATCTGCCCGCTGATCGTCAACGCCGTCGAGTGGCCCCTGAGCTCTTCGGGCGCGGTGACGCAGAAGAAGTTGAACCGGTCGACCAACCGCTCTTGCAGCCAGCCGGTGAACCCGGTGGCTCGGTAGTCGAGACGCCCAGGCAGCGTGCGGTCGTCGCGCGGCTGCGACATCGGCTGCCCGACGGCGATGCCCTCGTAGCGCAGCCGGACGGGGGTGCGGACAGCGTTGATCGCGGTGCGGAACCGAGCCACATTGTCTGAGTCGATCAGCAGCGTGGTCGCGAATCCTCCGAGGGCCAGGTTGAAGGCCTCACGCCATGGCTCGTACTCGGTGCGCACCTCGACCAGTTCACCGACGAACGGCAGCTCCTCGACCTCCAGCCCGGCGGCCCGGGCCAACTGCTCGCGGGACTCGTGGAGAGGGGCCGGGATGTTGCCGCTGCGATCCTCTGCCTGGCGACGCTCGGCCTCGAGCCCGGCGATCTCCTTCTCGATCGCGGAGCGGGCCGCTCTGGCCTCCGCGTAGGCGTCGCGGGCCGACGACCTCGAATCCCCATCGACCAGCGCGAGGCGCGCCTTCTCCGCCAGCGCGGCGAACTGCCTCGCCGTCCTCACCTCGGTGTCGATGGAACGCAGGGCTTCCTCAAGCCGGGCCCGCTGCCGCTCGACCTCCGCGGTGCGACGTTCGACGTCACGCAGTTCCCGCTGCGCGGTGTCGAGACGGTCGCCGCCGGAGGTACGCAGCACCTCCGAGAGCGCGTCGCGTTCCGCCTCGGCGGCCTTGGCAATCTCCTGCCTCTCGCGGACGGCCTGGTCGGCCCCCAGTTTGCGGGCGCGCAACTCTGTCTCGACGGCGTGCAGAAGGTCCTGTCGACGGCTGGCCTGCCACAGGGACGCCAGCGAGTCCGGGTCGGCGAAGTTGCCGACGGCGTCGATCAGGCGCATCCGGGCCGCGGCCGCCCCGATCCGCGTGCGGATTCCACGGATCGGCTCCAGCGCCCGGACCTGTTGGCGCGCCGTCAGCATCCGGTTGCGGGTGCCGTCGAGCCCGTCGAAGTGTGCGACGACGGCGTCGGCGGTGGCCATCGTCTCCGGCTCCTCGAGCACCATCTTCTTGTAGAGGTCGTCGACCGTGGTGATCTGCTGACCGGCCTGGATACGGGCAAGCAGGCTCATCGCCTTGGACCCGGCGCCGGCTGCCCCGATCCCCAGGGCCGTGTGCAACCTGGAGGAAAACTCGCGGTCGGTGCCGACGGTCTCGACACCGGCGCCCCGGACGGCGGAGTCGACGAGCCGCTGACCCGCGGCCGGTTCGAGGCGCCTAAGGTCGAAGTCGCCCTCGGACGTGCCTCGGATGCGGACGGTGTCATCGAGGACTCGGGCCGACGAAGGGATGTACCAGGCGCGCACCGCCGTGAACCGGGCACCGTCCTGGTCGGCCCAGGTCATCGCGACGGCCGTCCACGTGTCAGCGCCGTCGCCTCGCAGGACCCGCATCCGGGTGGCGCCGTCGGCGTCACGGGACTCGTCGAGCTTGCCGCGGCCGTAGGAGACGATGTTGCGCTGCTCCTGCCCGCGGGGGCGGCCGGTGACGGCGCCGTTTGACGCCCCGTTGAACGGGGTGGTGTGCGGCATCATCAAGGCGATGTAGGCGTCCATCAGGGTCGACTTGCCGGAGCCGGAGCCGCCGCAAAGCAGCGTCGCCGTCGGGGAGAACCGGATGCGGTGGTGGCCGTCGTAGCCGCCCCAGTTG
This sequence comes from Tessaracoccus bendigoensis DSM 12906, assembly GCF_900141915.1. GTDB lineage: Bacteria > Actinomycetota > Actinomycetes > Propionibacteriales > Propionibacteriaceae > Arachnia > Arachnia bendigoensis. The sequence continues at coordinate 6,955 of NZ_FQZG01000048.1, forward strand.
ACCAGTTGGAGGTCCTCTGCGACCCACTGCTGCATGCGGGAGTTCGCTGGGATCAGCCCGAAGAGGGTGTCGAGCATGGTCACGGCGTCGCTCCTTCAACATCGCCCAGCATGGGCTGGGTCTCGGGATCGGGGCCTTCGTCCCGCTCCTGGACCGCATCGTCGTCCGGGGGCCCTTGCGTGGTCGGCGGGCCGGAATCGAACTCGGACTCGTCGACCTCGCCGAGTTCGTCACCGTCGGGGTCGTCTTCGGCGTCACCGACGCGGCCACCGGCGTTGTCGCGCAGCCAGGCGGCCAGTTCGCGGAGCCGTTCGGAGCTGAGCACGATCTCGATGATCGGGCTAATCCGGTAGCGGCCCTCGGACTCCTCCTCCACGATGCCCTCGTTGCGTAGCCTGGCCAGCGCCCCGCGGATGGCCTTCTGGCGGCGGGCGGTGTCGCCGTCGGATTCGGCGAAGTAGGTCAGCACCGTCTGCTCGATCTCCTCGACGTCGACGCGCGCCGACTGCTCACCGGTGCTGCTCTCCCTCTGGAAGAGGGTGCGCAGATGCACCAGCACGAGCGTCTCGGCCCGGGTGTAGGCGTCGTCGCGCAGCAGGATCGGCACCTCCAGTTCGTCGGAGCGGACCTGCGACTTGTAGGCGACCCCACGCTCGTGGTCTACCTCGAGCCGCACGAACAGGTCGCCTAGGCGGGATTCGATGACCTGCTGGTTGTCCAGCAACACCCTCCAGTCGTCGCCGCTGCGCTCCTTCAGGAGGAAGCGTCGCTGCAACAGGCGCACGAGGACGCGGCGGACGTCGTGGTCTAGGACGCCGCGGTCGCCAGGGAAGAGCTGGCCGAGGTCGTTTTCCATGGCGACCGGCGCGATGAAGCCGGTGACGTCGTCAGTCATGTGGCTGCTCCCTGGTGGTGCGGGCGGTGACGGAGCCGAAGGCGAACCGGCGGCTGGTGCCGTCGGGGCGCGTCGCCTCGACGACGGTGACCTCATCGCCTTCGGTCATGCCGTTTCGGTGCGCGATCTCCAACAGGCCGAGGAGGTCGACCGGGCGGCGGGAGTCGCTCTGCCCGCCTTCGAAGGCCGCGCCGAGGTCGAAGGTGTCGCCGAGCGTGGCGAGGTGGCGTTCCAGTTCCGCGTAGTGCGGGCCGCCCCACGACCGGTCTTCGTCGTCCAGGTAGTCGACGTCAACGTCGCGGCCGGTCAGCGGTTCGGGCGCGCCTGGTGGGCGGACGTCGCTGAGGCTCTGGCGCAGGTTTCCGACGTCGGCGACGGGGAAGCTGCGCAGCGGGTCGATCCGGTCGCCCGGACGCGAGGTCTGCATCCACGTCTGGAGGCCGGCCATGACGTCTCGGAGCAGGTCGTCGACCTGGCGGTCGCGGATCGGGTCGTGCGTACGGACCTGGGTGGTGATCACGTGCGATGCGCGCCGTTGCGCCGTCAGCACCTCATCGACGCCCAGTTCGACGCGGCGGGCGATGGCTCGCAGGTCGGCACGCTGGCCGGCGTCGAGGAGCCGGGCGAACGGCTTCGATGTGAGGTCGAAGAGCCGACCGGAGAGCCGGTCGATGTATTCCGGTTCGCCGATCAGGTGCAGCGCGCCGGCGAAGGCCCGCCCCTCCGGGGTGGCGTGCATGACGTGCTGGCCGCGTTGGAGGTACTCGTGCAGCACGTCGCCGGTGGGCCGCACGTCGCGGCGCAGGTCGCCGACGACGTCGCGCTGCATCTGCTTGATGGACTCGGCGACTCGGGAGAAGTCGGCGGGCAGTTCCCGGGCCAGGTGGATGACGTGCTCGGCCTCTTCGAGCAGCTGTTGTTCGTTGACCGGCTCGACCCCACCTCCGCCCTCGAGCCTGGCGATCTCGGCGTCCAACGCGTCACGTTCGGCACGGAGCCGGGCTATCCTCGCCCCGGGATCGTCGTCGGCGTCGACGCTGAGCCGGTCGACGGAGTCGAGCAGGGTCCGCACCCTCGACTGGGAGACGCGGCTACGACCTCCGCCCGCACGCCCGGCGACCTCCAGGGCCCCCACCGCCTGGGCGGAGAGCCGGTAGACCTCGGCGTCGTCTTCGAGCTGCGGGACGAGCCAGCCAACCTTGACCCAGTACCGACAGATCTCACGGGCGGTGCCCGACGGTATCCGGCGCTCGCCGTCGTCGTAGCCTTCGGTGCGCAGCTCGTCGATGATCCCGGCGACCTCCGCGTGCGCGTCGGAGACGGCCACCGTCGGACGATCCGCGGTGAACACCAGCGAAAGCGAGGCGACGACGAAGGGGGCGTATCGGCCGTGGAGCAGGCCGAGCATCGGGTTCCTGAAGGCCGCGGCGGAACGCCGGTAGGCGGCCTCGGCGCGCGTGTTGGACATCGGATACAGCGTAGTGCCCCGTGGGCGGAGGCTCACGCGGGCAGTAGCCGGATCGCGGCGATCGCACGGGCAAGACTTGGGCTGTTCTCAGCCGCCCGCGCTACGTCCCAATGGTTCGTCGCGAAGTCATTCAGACGGCTCACGTAGAGCGGACCGGTCAGTCCGTCTGCGGTAACGACATCACGCCGGACGGCGCGTGGTGCAGACTGAGCGCAGAGGAGCAGAAGGGCACGCTTGGCGTGGTTCAAAGCCTCCGGGTCGATGGGCACCTTTTCCTCGCGCACCCCGAAGTAGCTGGCAAAGCCGCGACGATCGGCGAGCAGCCAAGCTTCGGTCATCGTATGTGCGATTCGCAGGGTGAACCTCGGACTCGATCCTCGGGCCGCTGGCAGCAGTTTCTGCTTCAGTTCAACTGGGCACTGACCGTCCGAGTCGCGAAATACCACCCAGGACGACCGTTGTGCGGCCCTCAGATATTTTGCGACCGACGGATCGAGTTTCGACTTGCCTCCAGACACATACACCCGGGCGACGACGTGACCAGCCGCGGCAACCACCGCGGTAGCGGCGCCCCGGTCGGATTCCCCTTCGACGGCGACGTATATCACCTGCGTCTGCCCTGCCCCACAGCGACCAGCCCTGAGAGATCCTCCGGTGAGATCAGACCGCTGAGAATCTCGGAGGTGGGCAGACCCGCTTCAATCTGGTCGGCGACCTCTTCGATGCACGAGAGTTGCCGCGCCACTGTTCCATCTCTTGTGACGGAGAGGACGAGGATTTCGCGGGGTAGGACGCCCTCGTCATCCAAGAGCTCCGGGGCATGCGTAGAGAGCATCACCTGCATGTTCTGATCGCGCTGCGCGGTCGCGAGTACCGTCGGGAGGGCTCGGACTATCGCCGAGTTCAACGAGAGTTCCGGCTCCTCGAGGAGGAGGACACCACCGTTGGCGGGGGTGCTCACCACCGTCCAGAGCAGCCCGATGAGCCGCAGCGTGCCATCTGAGAAGTCGGCTTCATTCTGTCGCGCCGGGTTCTCACGCCAGTTCCGGTAGCCGGCCACCAGGTGTGGGCGCCCGGCTGGGTCGACCTCGAGCTTCAGGGACTCGAACTCCGGAACCGCCGCCCGGAGCGCGTCCTGCATCCGCCTGAACCAGGCACCCTGTGTGCGTGCGGGCATCGCGTTCATCTGTGCGATGAAATCGCTTCCGAAGGGATCTCCCGAGACAACCCGCCCTGGGTCCCGAATGACCTGCGGCACAAGGTGGAAGTACCGGACCTTGGTGAAGTAGTCAGCGATCGCCCGAAAAGGTTGGTTGGCTGCGATCTGCTCAAGGTGCGTCTGCGTCAGACGTTCCGGGTCCGCCTCGTCCTGCGCATCAGGGCGGGCGATCAGCGTCTCACCGTTTCGTTCGACGATCTCCTGGTCGACGACCGGGCGGTTGCGTCCGCCCTTCTCGTTGCGGACAGACAGAAAATAGCGCCAGGTGTCGGAGCCATCTTCCAAGCGAAGGTCTATCTCGAGGCGACCCTTCCGATGGTTGCGGGCAAACAGGCTCCTGACCTTGGTCAACCCTCCACGTCGCTCAAGCGCCGCCGCCAACCCCCCACCCGTCGAGGCAACCTCCCCCATGAACCTGAACAGGTCAAGGAGGTTCGACTTCCCTGAGGCATTGGGGCCGACGATGAACAACCGGGCATCGACGGGGAAGTCCAGCGTCTTGAAGTTTCGCCAGTTGCTGGCACCCACATGTGTGATTCTCACGGTTTGCTCCTCGTTGCTATCCACCATTCTGCCGGAGGTGTGAATGACCGTCAGACGGTGCGGGCAGTCTTGCCCGCCACCGTCAGCGGGGGTCGAGCACGATCGGCACCTTCGCCCAACCGCTGACCGGTGGGAGTTCCCGGACCGGACCGCGCTCCTCGGACATCCCGATCTCGCCGGTCCCGGCCAGCAGCTCCCAGACGAGGACACGCAACTCCATCAGCGTCAGCGCCCGGCCTGGGCAGATGTGGGGTCCAATGCCGAACACCAGGTTGGCGTCGGCATGGTGGACAGGGTTGAACGCGTCGGGTTCCGGGAAGACCTGCGGGTCGCGGTTCGCGGCCGTCCAGTTCAGCACGACCCTGGTGCCCGCCGCGACCTCCTCCCCTCCGATCGTGGTGTCGCGGGTCGTGACCCGACGGTTGGAGACGAACGGGTCGTCGATCCGCAGGATCTCCTCGATTGCGTCCTCGAAGTCCTGCACTCGGTCGGCCGCAACCAGTTGCCTGAGATAGCTCTGCAGTGCCGTATCGGTGGCCAGGTGATGCACGATGACGCCGACGGAGGCGGCCAGCGACCCGAGGTCGCCCGCCGTCCAGTTCCGCAGGATGGAGACGATCTCCTCGTGACGCAGGGGTACGCCGTCGACCTTGTCGCGCATCAGCCGGGCGGTCACGTCGTCGATGCTGCCGTCGCGGCGGGCCTCGAGTAGACGTGTGATGATCGCGTCGAACGATTCGGCGACAGCGGCCAGGCGCTGCCTGTCGCCCGAGCGGGAGGCCTCACGGTTCTCGGCGACCCAGTCGACCAGTTCCTGCTCGATCTCGGATGGCCAGCCGAGCCAGGTCGCCTGTACCCGCACCGCGTAGGGGGTGCCGATGTCGAGCACCGTGCGCACCGTCGCACCGCGTGGCAACGCATCGACGATGGCTGCGGCGTGTGCTCGGCACTGTGGCTCCTGCGCCTCGACCTCCTCGGCCGTCAGGTAGGCGTCGATCAGCCTGCGGTAGGCGCGGTGCTCTTCGCCGTCGAGGCTGTTGGGCAGGGCGCGGTGCGCAGAAACCGCGCTGGAGAACAGCTCGGCGTCCAGCGCCGCGGCCCGTACGTCGGCGTGCCCCAGCAGGGCCACGGAACCGTCGGCCCCCCGCACGACGGGGCAGGTCTCGCGCTGCGCGTCGAGCATGACGCGCAGGTCCGGCTGGGTGCCGGCTTCGGCATGCGGATCGATGTCATCTGGCCTGGTCTCTGTCATGAACTCGACAATACGAGGTTCGGGCCTCGCTGTTGGTTGAGCCGCCCACGAGCACCAGCGAGCAGGCGTGTCGAAACCGGATCATGGGCCGCTTTCTCCCAAGAAGTTGCCCTCTCGCGGCAGTATGGTCACCCGCACCGCCAGTGGTAGCCAAGAGGGTGCTCCCGCATGGGCCGAATGACTCGGAACCGCTTGTCAAAGGCTGGTTCGACACCCTGTCGCCACCTGTGAGGCGTGCCTATCCTGGCTGGTTTCGACGAGTGTTTCGGGCTATACCTGAGGGTATGGACAAGGTGCTCGCTGCGATCCGCAAATACCCGTTCGTGGTGGCGACGCTGGCCGTGGCCGCGGTCGCCGGGCTCCTTCTCACCTCGTCCTGGAGCGCGCTCAGCACCTGGCTGCTCGGCGGGTTCGCCCTGCTGATGGCGGGCAGGTCGGCCGTGACGATGGTGCGGGAGCTGCGCCAGGGCACCTTCGGCGTCGACATCCTCGCGGTGACGGCCATCGTCTCCGCCGTGCTCGTCGGTGAGTACTGGGCGGCGCTCGTGATCGTGCTGATGCTCACCGGAGGTGAGGCATTAGAGGAGTACGCGGCCAACCGGGCCAAGCGCGACCTGACTGCGCTGCTGTCGCGAGCCCCCCAGTCCGGGCATCGGGTGTTGCCGGATGGGTCCACAGAGGAGGTGCCGATCGAGGCGGTGGCGCCGGGCGACACAGTCCTGGTCCGGGCACACGAGGTGGTGCCGGTCGACGGCGTGCTGCTGACCGGGTTCGGGGTGTTCGATGAGTCGTCGCTGACCGGCGAGAGCCTCCCCGTCGAAAGGTCGGCCGGGGAGGAGGTCCTCTCCGGAGGTGTGAACGGGTCGGTGGCCGTCACATTGGAGGTGACGCGGGCCGCGAAGGACAGCCAGTACCAGCAGATCGTCGACCTGGTCGAGGCCGCCGCGGCCAGCACCTCACCGATGGTGCGCCTAGCCGACCGCATCGCGCTGCCGTTCACCGCCGTCGCGCTCCTGATCGCCGGAGTCGCCTGGTTCATCTCGGGCGACCCGGTGCGGTTCGCCGAGGTCCTCGTGGTGGCCACCCCCTGTCCCCTGATCATCGCGGCACCGGTCGCCTTCATGGCGGGCATGAGCCGTTCGGCCCGCGAAGGCGCGATCGTCAAGAGCAGCGCCACCCTGGAGAAGCTCTACCGCGCCCGCTCGTTCGCGTTCGACAAGACCGGCACCCTGACCCGGGGTGAGCCGAGCCTGGTCGGTGTTCGGGCGGTTGGCTCCGTCGACGCCGACGAGGTGCTCCGGCTCGCGGCGTCGGCCGAGCAGTCCTCGTCCCACGTGCTGGCGGGCGCCGTCATCACCGCGGCAACGGGCCGGGGGCTCTCACTGTCGGGGTCGACAGAGGCCGAGGAGTCCACCGCCAACGGGGTCACCGCTCGGATCGACGGTCGCACCGTCCTGGTCGGAAAGCGATCCTTCATCTCGGGGGCCGTGGGCACGCAGGTCGACCGGCCGGCGCTGGAGGCCGGTGAGCTCGGCGTCCACGTCGCCGTCGACAGCGCCTACGCGGGCATGCTGGTGTTCCGCGACGAGGTTCGCAAGAACGCCCGCGCAACGGTCGACGACCTACGCGCCCAGGGCATCGGCAAGATCGTGATGCTCACCGGCGACGACCAGGTCACGGCCGAACACGTCGCGGCCTCCCTCGGCATCGACGACGTTCGGGCCAACTGCCTGCCGGTCGACAAGGTCCATGCGGTGTCCGCTCTCTCGGAGCGCCCCGTCGTCATGGTCGGCGACGGCGTCAACGACGCCCCCGTCCTGGCCGCAGCCGACGTCGGCATCGCGATGGGGGCCCGCGGATCGACCGCTGCGAGTGAATCCGCAGACGTCGTCATCCTTCAGGACGACATCTCGCGCGTCGCGAAGGCCCTGGCTGTCGGGCGCGAGACGGTCACCGTCGCGTTGCAGAGCATCTGGGTCGGCATCGGGCTCAGCACGGCTCTGATGCTGGTCGCCGCGTTCGGGCTGTTGCCGGCCATAGCGGGGGCGTGGATGCAGGAGGCGGTCGACGTGGTCGCGATCCTGTGGGCGCTGCGGGCGGCCACCGGTAGGAAGGACACTACGTCGGCCGCCATCCAGCGGGCGAATGCGCCTCAGGCCTCGGCGATCGCGGCCTGAGAACTGCCGCAGGAAGCCGACCGGGCTGAGCGTGCACAGATCTCTCTATGCGTCGAGGCAACCCCATATGGCGCCTGCCTCCACACATGGAGAGATTTGTGCACTGCTATCCGAGGGCCTGTATCCATTTCCCGACAGGCTCCCGCAGGTTGGGTGGCGAGTCCCCACTTCGGACACAGCCGTCGACGTACTCACCGGGCGGGACGACTCTTCGGATCGGGCCTCAAGAGCAGCATGGCCGAGGCGACGGCGACGGCGATCAGGGCGGCGATCCCACCCACCGCGGCCGACCATCCAGCGGCATTCAGAAGCATCCCGATCAGGTATCCGAACACCGAAGAGCCGACGTAGTAGAAAAGGGTGTAGAGCGACGATGCCTGCGCCGAGCCGGTCCTGGCCCGGATCGGGACCCAACCGTTGGCCACGGAATGGGCGGCGAAGAAGCCGCCGGTGAACAGCAGCAAGCTCACGACGATGGCGGGCAACCAGACGATCAGGGTGCCCGCTGCCCCGGCGAGCATGAGGAGCGCCGAGCTGATCAGCACCCGGCGGCGCCGATGGCGCTCGGCCAGGCGCCCGGCAACCGTCGACGTCCAGGTCCCGATCAGATAGGAGAGGAAGAGCAGTGAGACGACGCCCTGAGGGACGTTGAACGGCGGGCCCCCCAAGTGGAATCCCAGGTAGTTTTACATGGCGACGAAGCTGCCCATGAGCAGGAAGCTCTGCAGATACAGGGCGATCAGTCCAGGGTCGCGCAGATTCGTCAGGAGCCGCGCCACCAGGCCGTCAGTTCCGCGGAGCCGGGTCGTGCGACGAATGAATCCCCGTTGCCGGGGTGCGATCATCAGGAAGGCCACGGTCGAGCATGCCGCCACCAACGCCACCGTCAGCACCCCGGCGCGCCAGCCCAGGAAGTCGCCGACCGGGGCAGCGACCAGCCTGCCCGACAGTCCCCCGAGCGACGTGCCTGAGACGAACGTGCCGGCGGCAACCGCCACGTGGCTCTTGCGCACCTCTTCGGAGAGATAGGTCATCGCCACTGCCGGCACCCCGCCAAGTGCGGCTCCCTCGAGGAACCGGAACACGACTACGGCTGCGAAACCGGGCATGAGCGCGCCCGCGACCCCGAGCACCGTGGCGGCGATCACGGCCGCGGCGATCGTACGGCGGCGGCCGAATCGGTCAGAAACCAGCGACCACGGGATGACCGCCACGGCGAGGCCCATCGTCGCCGCGGAGACCGTCAACGACGCTTGCGCGGCATTGATACCCAGGTCGCGCGCCAGGATGGGCAATACGCCCTGGAAGGAGTACAGCTGGGCGAACGTGGCGATCCCGGCGAAGAACAACGCGAGCAGCACGGCGCGGTAACCCCGCCCGCCGCGCTCGTTGCCTTGCCACGCCCCACCGTCGGCAAGCACCGATCCCGGGCGCTCGTCGCCCCCGGTACCCCCGTCCTTGGGGGAGGCGCCGTCGCCCGGATGGCCTGGCTCCTCAATCCTGCTCAACGGCTCTGACACCTTGCGGCCCTCGTTCTCATTGTCCGTTCAACATCCGCCAGCCGAGCATAGTTCTTTCCTGGCGAGTCTCATCTGGCGAGGCGCCAGGGTACAACGTCTTCGATGTCGCGGGCAACGAAGAACTGCACGAGATCCTACAGGGCCTCCCGTTCTTCGCCGATGAGAATCAGCGTGACGCCGTCGACTCCGCATCCATTGGACGTCAAGCTCTGACCTGAGGCAGAGGCGCTCCGGTCACCATGGTTGCTGCGGATCGGGTTGCGTCCGCTGACCAGCGTGATCTGTTCGCGCACGTAACTGGTGCCGCTCGATGATGTCGACCATCGCCTTGGCGTAGTCGGCGTAGCTGATGTAATCCATCGGGTCGTCGTCTTCGCCAGGGCGGTACTCCTCCCCCCGAACATGGTATTTGCCGGTGTACTCGCCGAGCGGGGCGAACTTGTACGCCGGTGTGACGTAGGTCCAGCGCAGGTCCGAGAAGCGACGCAGGATGTCGAGCCCTCGTTGATGCGCATCGCTCAACCCCTGCATGTAGCGCGGATAGTAGCTCGGCAACTCCTGCAGTCGGCGTGTGTGCGCGCCGTCGATGAAGAGCGTGTTGGCTCCACCGACTTTCAGATACCTGGTCTCGGTGCCGCGAAGCAGGCGCATCAGGTGCGGCGCACCTCGCCCTCTGCCGTCCATGCCCCGGTGGCGTCGATGATGTTTGGTGCGGACATCAGCGATCTGACGCAGACACCAGCGGTTTGGCGCGGACACCAGCGCTTTAGCGCAACACCAGCGGTATACCGCTGGTGACGAGCCCTTCCACAGGTAACGACGACATTTCCCTGGTGACGAGCCTTCCCACTGGTGGCGCGGACACCAGCGATCTGACGCGGACCGCGATTTGGCGGCGGTGTCGATTCTTGCGCCGTGACGACGAATGCCCATCAGTTCGTCATCCACTCGGCACGATGTGGCCAAGGCCCAGCGACTCGCACAGCACCTGGCCGGGTGTGCCGCGCCCCTACGCCTTGAGCATTCGTTCGGACAGCGTTTGGCGGACGGTGGGCCATTCAGCGTCGATGATCGAGAACACCACAGTGTCTCGGATCGTGCCGTTTGGGAGCACCTTGTGGTTGCGCAGCACCCCGTCTTGTTTCGCGCCGAGCTTCGCGATGGCAGCCCGCGACTGGTGGTTGTGCCAGTGAGTGCGGAACTCGACCGCGATGCAGCCGAGCACGTCGAACGCGCGCTCCAACAACAGGAGTTTCGCGGCGGGGTTGATCCCCGTGCCCTGCGCGGTCTTACTGAGCCAGGTGGACCCGATCTCCAGTCGTCGGTTCACCGAATCGAGATTCAGAAAAGTGGTCATCCCAATGGCGCGTCCCGCCTTCGCGTCAAGCACAGCCCAAGCAACCGCAGTCCCTTCACTGTTCCGGACGAGCAGTTCGCTGATCGCGTCGGCCATACCCTCTGGCGACGGGATCGACGGGGCGTACCACGTCTTCCACAGCTCGCCGACCGCGACCGCTTCGGCCAGTTCGTCGCGATGGGCCAGTGTCAGCGGTTTGAGCCGGGCCACGGCGTTCTCGAGTATCACCGCATCGGACCAGCTCATGAGGCAACCCTACCGGGGAGCCCATTTCTCAAGGAACGATCGACGTGGAAGGCGGCCACGCCACCCTTGCGAAGGGCCGGATGGAGGCAACTACGCGCCGGAGTTCAAGGTGCTGTGCGATGCGCACGCGAAGGCCACGGGAGATCCTGCGCACCTATTCCAACATCGCCTGGACATACGTCACCCCCGCCCTCAACTCCAGCGCCGACTGCGCCGAGCCAATGATCGACATCATCGAGCGGCACCAGTATGTGCGCGAACAGATCACGCTGGTCAGCGGACGCAACCCCGATCCGCAGCAACCATGGTGGACCGTCAAGAGGCTGCATCTGGTCAAGATTGTGCCCCTATTCGCACGCGACCAGCGGTAAAGTCCCGGTGGACGTCACGGTCTCCGACGACTGAACGACCTCGGGCAGCTGGGAAGGGAGTCAAGCACCACAGCCAACAGACCACAGTGGATCGCCTGGAACAACGCCTGCAAGTAGAAATGAGTCAACTCATGACGCGAGGACCCAAGTACTGGATCACTATGGCTGCCGCCACGGCCGTCATCGTTGTGGGAATGATCCTCGTCGATCTTGTTGTGAGACCCAGCGAGGATGCCATCCGCTGGATCTTTGGGGTCGCAGTAGCGTTACTGATTGCCGATGCCATCGCAACACGAGGGTCCAGACGAGGTGACTCGTAATCGAGACTTGCCGTTGCCCTGCGCAGTTATCTCGTGGGGCACCAGCTCCTGTCTGGGTTACGTAAGTGGGGCAGCTAGACAGGAGCCGGTCGGCAAACCGGCAGCCCTACATACTTCTGAGGAACGGCCCGGCAAGGGGCCGTTCCTATTTGCTATGCGGCTTCGTCGATGGGGATCTCCTGCCGGTATCGCGCGGAGAGTTTGACGGAGATCTCTCCCAAGCGGAGGTCCGGGTCGCTGCAGATCAGGTTCGCGAACAGTCCCCGCAAACGGCATCAGCGTGAACAGGCTCGCGCGCCGGTTCGGCGTTCACCGGGGCACAGTGTGGGCAAGGACTCGATCGGAGTGAAGCCCGCCAGTCGTCAGGGTCGAGTCGCCAGGATCGCCGGAACGGTGGCGGTGGTCGGCACCACAGGTGGGGCTGGTGATTCTGCGCCGGAACTCGGCGGCGTCGAAGTAGGCCGAGACGAGGGTGTTGAGCTTCTTGAGCTCGAGCTCGTCGAGGTAGTTCTTCGCAACCGAGACTTCGGCCTTGACGGGCCGCGTTCCGGCAAACGCAGTGAGCCCCATGTTCGGCTGGGCGGCGGCGCGTGAGGCGATGACTTCAGCAGCGGTGTGGCCGTGCGCGGCGTAGTGGAGTTTGTTCTGCACGATCTTGAAGAACTCGACGGTCTCCTCGGCTTGGGGGTTGTAGTCGATGATGGTGGCGTAGAGGTCGAGCACCTACCGGTGGCTGGATTCCAGGATGCGCCAACGGCGACTCCAGCCAGCACCGGGACTGCGAATCCTATGACGGCGTCAAGACCCGCACCAACGGGTCACCAGACAGGTGCGCAGTCGGGCAACCGTGCGGGGTTGTCAGAGCAACGTCGACGCACAGCCTCGCCCGGGCTGGCGATGATGCACGGCGTTGCATCCAGGGATCAAGAATCCGCCTGACAGCAACCACTAGATTTGCCTGACAGCATGCCTGAAATTTGCCGGATAGAGGCACTCTCGCGGTAGCCTGAGCCCATGTCTTACGTGAGGCGGATCCTCGACGATGTGCTGGATGAGTTGTTCCCTCACTTGGCCGCGATCGCCATCGAGGGGGCCAAGGGCGTCGGCAAGACCGCAACGGGTACGCAACGCGCCAAGTCGGTGCTGACCTTGACCTCCGCCCAGCAGCGCGAAGTACTCATCGCCAACCTCGACCACATCACCCAGATACCCCCACCTGTACTGATCGACGAGTGGCAGCTGGTGCCACAGATCTGGGACTGGGTGCGGCACGCCGTCGACGACGACGCCTCAGGCGGACGATTCCTGCTGGCCGGTTCGGCCTCGGTCCCCTCCGGAGTGCGGATCCACTCCGGCGCCGGCCGGATAGTCAGCACCGCGATGCGCCCATTGACCATGCACGAACGCGGACTGGTCGACGCGACCGTCTCCCTCAAGACGCTCCTTACCGGCACCCAAGGCAGGATCGCCGGGGCCTCCCGCATGCGGCTCCCCGACTACGTCGATGAGATGCTTGCCTCCGGGTTTCCCGGGATAAGAGGCCTGCCTGAGCGAGCGCGCCAAGTCCAACTCGACAGCTACATCACCCGCATCGCAGAGCGGGAATTGGCCGAAAACGGCGTGGCCGTGCGACGTCCAGAAGCCTTGAAAGCCTGGCTGACCGCCTACTCCGCCGCGACGTCGACCGACGCCTCCTACACCACCATCTTGAACGCGGCCACCGCCGGGGAGATCGACAAACCCGCCCGGAGCACCGTTGACTCCTACCGCGAACAGCTGACCCGGCTCTTCATCCTCGACCCCATCCCAGCCTGGTCACCGGCCTTCAACCCACTCAAACGACTGACCCGCAGCCCGAAGCATCATCTGGTCGACCCGGCCCTGGCCGCGAGACTGGTGGGCGTGGGCAAGCCCGGGCTACTGGCCGGCGAGGGTCAGCGTGTTGACCAACGAACCGGCACCTGGCTGGGGGCCCTGTTCGAGTCCCTCGCCGCGCAAAGCATCCGCGTCTACGCGGAAGCATCCTGGGGCACCATCGGCCACCTGAGAACCCATGACGGTTCCCGAGAGGTGGACCTGATCGTCGAGGGCGAAGACCGCAGAGTGCTGGCAATCGAAGTGAAGCTGGCCCCAACCGTCGGCGACGCCGACGTGCGTCACCTGAACTGGCTCGGAACCCACCTCGGAGACAGGCTCATTGACAAGGTGGTCATCACAACCGGAGAAGTCGCCTACCGCAGACCCGACGGTGTCGCCGTCGTCCCACTCGCACTCCTCGGCCCATGACCGACGCCACTGGGCATCAGACGTTTCTGATTGGAGATTTCGGTCGCGAGTTGGTGGTCGCAGCCAGGTTTCAGGGAGTGGACCATAGGGGACTCGAACCCTCAAGGAACTGGCTCCTGACTAGGGCCACCACACCCCTTGAGAGTGCTTGATCCCACACCGATCCCACCGAGAACGGACCAAGGACTCGGACGCCGTCAGGCAACCTTGTCCGAGTAGCGCTGACGCACAGCCTCACCTGTGGTGCCGACGAACGTGCCGATCTCGGCCTAGGAGAGTCCGGTTTCACGTGCATTCCGGATGGCGTCGATCAGGTGCCGTTCCGCCTCGGAACGTTCGACCACAGCCGCTCGCAACTGCGCAACAGCACCTGCATCCTGCTCGTCGGCCGGGCTGGGTTCGTAGGACTCAAAGCGCGCCACAAGCTCATCGGCGTGCTGCAGGATCTCATCAACAGCGCGCGGCATTGGTCATCACCTCAGAAATGGAACGGCAGCTTCGCGCTGGCCGAGGTCACGATCCGTCCGTTGAACGACGTGCTTGACGGGTGGAGTAGTCATCCGCCTCACGGATGACCTCAGCCCACGAGGTTTCAGGCGTGAACTCGACGCCGTCGTCCAAGGCTGGTATCACGGCGAGGACACCACGGACGAGGGCGAGAACGGCTTCGGTGTCGTTGGGGATGTCGAGCCCTGCAAGGTCGACGTCCTTGGTCGGGCGTCGGGAATCAAAGGCTGCAAGGAGCACGCCGCCCTTCAAGACGAACCGATCCCGCAGTGCGCTGACGGACAGACGCGCCAAGAATCCTTCGAGTACGTACAGCTGGAACAACTCCTGGGAGGGGCGACGGGAACGACGAGCCTCGTTCTGGAGATCGAGATAGGCATCACCTGAAGGAGTTCCCCTCATCACCCGGCTCACAGCAGGATCTCCAACGTTTTACGCAACACCGACTGCACACGGGGGAACGACCGCGCCAACAACAGCAACTCCGACGGCTGCCCACCACCACGCAGCCATCGTTTGAGCGCCTCGTTGGCGAGGTCGCCACCTTCCAGGTGGCGCATCCTGAACGCGTCGACGATGCTGCGCTCGGTGGAATAGAGACCGATGTGTCCCCCGCCGTCGATGTCGAGCGACTCTCGGCCCAACTCGAAGGTCTCCCGATCGAAGTGTCTCCACCTGACCGGGGCGATCGTCTCAGGAGTCCATGCGCCACGCGGGACAGCGATGTCGATCTCGATGGGGATGTCGTCGATCAACCCATGATGAACAAGTGCCGAGCGCAGACACAGCGTCGCCCTCGGCGCCTTGGCAGCAACCTCGACCAGGTCCTGGTCCCCAAACCAGTCGCTCTTGCGGTAGAGGCCGCGCGCGAGGGGGGTGATGCTGCCCTCATCGATGAGGCGGCGGAGCTGGCGCTCGCTGACGTGGTCAAGGGCTTCCGAGTATCGGAAGGTACCGGGCAGAGCTGCAAGCAACTCGACGTCCGCCGCAACCACGCCTCCACCTCCCGTAAGGACTCCTCAACACCAACACGTCTAGTGTAAAGGGATACCTTTACTCTTGGAGGCTTCTCAGTGTCTGAAAGTTGCCCATCGCCAGCTTGTGGCGGCCCTTGGCTGAGAGGCGGTGAGTCAGTCCTGCCTCAACCATCGCGTTGATCCATGACCCGAGGCGCGCCTGGACGACATTCCCATGGGGTCTTCGGGAGATCGCGCTGCCTCGTAGCTCAACACCGTCACCGGCCCAGTAATCAGCTCTGATACGCGTTTGAGCGCCCTCGATTGTCTGCTTGACGCGGGCCACGCCCTGGGGGTCGAGCCTGACGAACGGGATGGCGAAGCGGCTCCACAGCTCGTGCTGCATCTGCTCCAGCACATGCCTTGGCGTGACGACGAGGATCCGCTCGCCGCGGCCGGGCCGGATGAGTTCGGCCAGGATCATGCCGATCTCCAGCGTCTTGCCCAGGCCCACAGCGTCAGCCAGCAGGATACGGGGGCGCAGCGTGGCGGGGTCGAGGGCCTTGGCGACGGCCTTGTGCTGGTAGCCCAACTGGCGGGCGAGCATGCGGGGCGCGACGGTCAGCTAGTCGTCACTGGGGGGACGGCGGTCTTACGCATCGTCGACTCCACCCAGAGCCGGGATTGGCGGTACTTGGGCGAGTCGTCCGGCCGGATGACCACGTCGCGTGGATCGTTGAGCTTGATACCCACATCGAGCGAGGGATAGAAGACCGCATCCTGGCCCAGAACAAGCTCGGAGAGCCCCTGGGTGTTGAGCACCGGGCCGTCCGACGACTCGTCGACCGACCTGATCAACCACTCCTCATCGCGCACCACGACGACGTTGCCGGGCGCGTATGTGTCGATGCTCATCTCGCATTGGAACCTAGCGCACCGACAGCCTGTCGGGGTGTTGGGGTGTGTGAGATGCACACAGTCTCTGGCGCCATCGGCGAAGAGAAGGGACTGGGTGACGTGAGGCCCGGTGCACGTCGAAGCCGTGACGGCGTGGCAGCTCAGTATCGAGCTGAGCTTCCATCTCCTTGAGCCGTTCACCAGTCGCACCCTCGAGCTCAGCCACGACGATGTCGTACGCCGAGAGCGGCTTCGCATTCGTGTTCATGTTCACGAAGACCGAGAGCGCTGTGTCCTTGCTCGTCGTTGCAGGCAGTCGTAGATACGGGAGGTTGAAGTGCCTGACGATCTCACGCTTCTCAGCGATGACATTCTTGATCGAGTCGCGGAAAGCAGTTGCCTCGGCAAGTCGCCGCTTGAACTCCGCGAAGTCGTCAATGTCGTCACTTGGATCCATGTGCGCGGTGGCAGCTTGCACCCACTCGGTGACCTCATCGTGCGTTGGATCGAGGAGCCTCACGGGGACTAGACCACGATAGAGGCAGTCCCGCGGGGAGTCCGCCCATATCGGACGAATGGTGCCCTGCCTACTCCGCCACCGCTTCTCAACCCGGATCGAGACCTCCTCGTCATCATTTCGCGGCTCATCGTCGAGTTCCGGGAAGTGCAGGAAATATGTAACCTTGTCGTCGTTATCACGCAGTGCCCGGTAGAGCGCGGTCAGTCGTTGCTGGCCATCAAGCAGATGCTCCGTAACAGACTCGCCTGTCTCAGGAGCGGTGTGCAGGGCACGGGAGACGAACTGCTCCTTGTCGCCGACGTTCAGCACGAGCGCGACCCCAAGAGGGAGGTCGTGGATGATCGTGTTCAGCATCGACTTGACGCGCTTCGGCTCCCACGCGACGCCACGCTGGAAACTCGGCAGGCGGAGCTGACCCCCGTCGATATGGTTGAGCCAGTCGCTAACCGTGCGGTTCTGTGCCTCGCTACCTGCTCCCACTGCGTCCCTCGCTTGACGTAACTACTGCGCCTTTCGCAGGACCACAGCGACAGCGCCGTGACTTCGACGTGCCACCCCAGTCTATCGAGAGCCTTCGATATGCGTTGATCCGAGCACCCCTCTGAACCCTGCCACGCGCCTTGCAGATCAAGGTCCGTACTAGTCTGTATGAAATTGGTGACGTGACCCACCGGAACTTGTCAAGCTAGATGAGGCCGGTTGGTGTTAGGCGGCGAGTTGTATCTCGTCGGCTGGCGCCGGTTGATCCACGCTGCGGGGTCGCGGTCGAGGATCTTGGGTCGTGTTTGTGCGCGGGTACCGAACCGCTCGGGATGCGCGGCGCGGGCTGCGTCGAGTGTGGCGTCTCGGTCCCGGTCGATGGTGTTCGCGTGGCTCGGAATCACTGTTCAAGACGATGAAATACCTGCCCGTCTTCCCCGACCAGTTCGTCTCGCTGACACACGCGAGGCAGTTCCTGGACGACTTCGTGACCGCCTACAACCATCACCATCGGCAACATCACGATCAGCGAGGCCGACTACCGGCACCTCGCCGCCGAAGTCGACGCGGCGTTCGACAAGCGCGGTGCCGGGCGGGATCAGGAGTTCGCCGACCTCACCACGAACCGAGCACGACTCGAAGCCGAGAGCGACAAGCTGCTGGCCGCACACTTCGCCGACGCCATCGACCTCCCGACGCTCAAACGGCACCAAGACCGCATCCGCGCAAGACTCGCCAACATCGAGCAGCGCCTCACCCATCAGACGAACAACACACCGGTGGGCGCCTGTTCCTCCACGACAGCCTGCGGCTACTCACCGACGCCCACCGCGCCTACGCGCACTCTGGACAACGGAAGCAGGAGGCTAGCGAACCAAGCGTTCTACACGCGACTGGAGATCACCGACGACGAGCAATTGCGACCCAGGCTCGCAGAATCGTTCGCCCCCATCGTCCACAAGGCGACCGGAAGCAAGGAAGCCAAACGGAACGTTTCGACTCGCTCCGCTCGCTCAATGAGCGGGAACAGCGATGTCGCGGGTTCCCGTACGACACTTTGGGTGTGGAGCATAGGGGACTCGAACCCCTATGGAACCTGTATCTGGCTAGGCATTTCAGCACCTATTGGGTAGTTCGATCCCAGCTTGATCCCACCAAGAGATGGGCCCACGGTTCCCCTCGCGACGGGCACATCGTTCATCAGCTCAACATCAAAGTCTTCAGCGCTGTGGAGTGCCGGGCTGAACTCTCGGCAAAGATCTGGCAACAGAAATGCTTGTTCCCCATCTCACCCCCGCAAAACCAGCAGGACTATTTCCTCCTACACCCTCCCCCTCCACAACTCCAGACGCTCCTCGTTCGTGGTTGACTGTGCCACGTCGACTTGCAAGGAGAGCACCGCATGACCATCACGCCAACCGCCGAAGCGCTGCTGCCGGGGCGTGTGGTCGAGGTTCGGGGTGCGATGTGGGCGGTGACGGACGTGCACCAACAGGGCCTGAGCCGGTCCCCCGCCGACGAGACTGTCGCGGGCCTGCAGCACGTCGTCACGCTCCAGGCGTTGGGCGAGGACAACCTCGGCGACGAGTTGCGCGTCATCTGGGAGCTGGAGGTGGGCAATACGCTCGCGCCGGATCAAGGCCTTCCCGCCCGTATCAGCCCCGACGCCTTCGACGACCCGAACAAGCTCGGCGCATTCGTCGACGCCGCCCGGTGGGGCGCGGTCACCTCCGCCGACGACGACGCCTACCAGTCCCCGTTTCGCTCGGGAGCGAACGTCGAGGCGTACCAGCTCGAGCCACTCAGGCGCGCCCTCCAGGCCCCACGTGCCAACCTGCTGCTCGCCGACGACGTTGGCCTCGGCAAGACCATCGAGGCTGGCCTGGTCATCCAGGAACTCCTGCTGCGGCACCGCGCCCGTTCGGTGGTGGTGGTGTGCCCGCCCAGCCTGTCGTTGAAGTGGCAGGACGAGATGCGGGACAAGTTCGGCCTCGATTTCGCCGTGGTCAACAGCGACCGCATGGCCGAGCTGCGTCGCAGCCACGGCCTGAACGCCAACCCGTTCCGCCTGTTTCCGCGCGTCATCGTCTCGATGGCTTGGCTGCGTTCGGCCCGCGCCCAGCGGCTGCTGCGCGAGATCTACGCCGACGTCGACGACTCCCATTCCGCCCGCCGTTTCGCGTTCGACGTCCTGGTGGTCGACGAGGCCCACCACGTCGCACCCTCCGCCCCAGCTCGCATCGGCCAATCCAGCCGTGGCTACGCCGTCGACAGCCAGCGCACCATCCACACCCGCGAACTGGCGGAGCGTTGCGAGCATCGCCTGTTCCTCAGCGCCACGCCGCACAACGGCCACAGCGAGTCGTTCACGGCACTGCTGGAGATGATCGACAACCGCCGATTCTCCCGCGGCGCGGACCTCGACGAGCACGCCCTGCGCGAGATCACCGTCCGCCGCCTGAAGTCCGAGATCACCTCGAAGAACTTCCCGACCCGCAGCATCAGGCAGCTCCCGTTCACTCCCGCCGACGACGAGCAGGCCCACTTCCAACTGTTGGCCGACCTCCTTAGCGCCAGCAGACAGAAGAATGGCCCGGGCCAGGGCGACGACCTGGTGGGCATGCTGCTGAAGAAGCGTTTCCTGTCCTCCCCAGTCGCGTTCGGCCGGACGCTGGCAGCCTATGCCGAGACCCTGGCCCACCCGGGCCGCACGCTGGCCGCCTCCCTGTTCGACGACGACGAGGTCCTCCGCGAGGTCCTCGGCAGCGAGGCCAGCGACGAGGAGGAAGGCCTCCGCGACCACCCCGAGTTCACCGCACTCAGCATGCGCGCCGCCACCAATCCCCTCTCCGCCGCCACGGCAGCCGACATCGACCGCCTCGTCGACTGGGGCCTGTCCTACGCCGCCCGTCCCGACTCCCGTCTGGCCGCCCTGATCTCCTTCCTCGACGGCGTGGTCCGTATCGGGCGCGACTGGTCGAACGAGCGCGTCGTCGTGTTCACCGAGTACGCGGACACCCTCGACTGGATCGTCGAGGTGCTGAGATCCAAGGGCTACGGCGACCGCCTCGCCGTCATCCAGGGCGCCACCGACGCCGACGAGCGCGAGCTGATCCGCCAACGTTTCACCGTCGACCCAGCCGACGACCCGCTCCGCGTGCTGGTCGCCACCGATTCCGCCGGCGAGGGCATCGACCTGCAGAACCACTGCCACCGCCTGGTCAACTTCGACGTCCCGTTCAACCCGTCGCGGTTGGAGCAGCGGATCGGCCGCATCGACCGTTACGGCCAAACCGCCACCCCGGAGGTCTTCCATTTCGTCCCCGACGAGTCCTCCACCACGTTCGGCGCCGACATGGACTTCATGGCCCTGATCGCCCGCAAGGTCGGGCAGGTCGCGCATGACCTCGGCTCGGTCAACCAGGTCATCGACCTGGACATCCAGCAGCACTTCTCCCCCGACAAGAACCGCAGCACCGTCGTCGACCAGCGCGCCGCCACCATCATCAACAAGACCCTGGCCGGCGGGCTGGAGCTGAACCGTCGACTCGACGAGCTCTCCCGCTCCTTCGACGCCAAGAAGCGGGACCTGCACCTCACCCCGGAGGCCACGCGTCGGGTCGTCGAGACGGCGCTGACCTTCGCCCGCCAGCCCGCGCTGGTCGAGATCGGCGACGACCGCACAAACGCACCCGTCTTCCGGGTCCCCCCGCTCGGGCCGCGCTGGCAGCAGTCCCTGGCCGGGCTCGCCACCAAACTCGACCCGGGCCGCCAGCGCCCGATCACATTCGATCCCGACGCGCTGATCGACCCCGACGACGGCACCACCAGAGCCGATCTGGTCGCCATCCACCTCGGCCACCCGCTGTTGCAGCGCTCGGCAAGGCTGCTCCGCAACGGCCTGGTAACGGTCGGCGCCGACGTGAACCGGGTGACAGCCGTCGTCATGGACGGCCTGGACAGCTCCTGCGTCGCCGCGGTCTCCCGGCTGGTGCTGGTGGGGCGTGGCGGGCTGCGCCTCCACGAGGAGGTCTTCGTCACCGGCCTTCGGATGCGCGCCCAGGACCTGGCGGAGGAGAAGGTGCAGATCCTGCTGGACCGTGCCCTCGACCCGGGCCGCCACACCCCCGCCACCGCCGCCGTCCGCGCCCACCTGGCCGACCTGTGGAACGGCGACGGCGACGCCCAAAGCCGCCTCCACGAGCGCCTGACCGGGGCGATGCAGCGCCGGGCCGAGACCCGGCAGCGCCGCGTCGAGGACCTCCTCGATTCCCGCCGCGACGCCGATCTCACCCGCGCCACGGAGATCTTCACAGCCTTCCGACGCAATCTGACCGACTCCATCGCGAGGCTTCGCCGCGAGGAGGACGAGCAGCAAGACATGTTGCCGCTCGCCGACGACCAGCGCGCCCAGCGCACCCGGGACCTGCGCGTGATGGAGGCCCGCCTCGACTCCCTGGCCGACGAGGAGCGCCGCGAGCTGGGCCTGATCCGCGACCGTTACACCGACGTGCACCCCTACGTCTCCGCCGTCGCGCTGGTCTTCGCGCTGACCCCGGCCGACGCCGCCGCCTGGGGGCAGGCCCGATGAGCCCCCGCCCCAACCCGCGCCCCCGCCGCCCCCAGGTCAGCCCTACCGAGCTGCACCGCCGCTGGCTGCAACTGGTCGACGTCGACGGCCCGTTCCTGTCCATCCCGGCACTGAGGCGGGTCTACCCGCAGGGCATCGCCACGCCCGACGTCGCGCTGCTGGCCGAGCTGAAGACCGCCAAGCAGGCCTTCGAGCAGACCTGGGACGCCTGGTCCACCGGTGCCACCACCGCCGAGTCGTACCGCAGCGCGCGCGACGAGTGGGTCGAGCTGGTGCTGCGCCGCACCTTCGGCTGGGGTCAGCACCTGACCACCGCCGACCCGCACGTCACCGTCTCCTCCCCCAACCAGCGGGTCCACACCACCAGCACCGGCGCATTCCGCCGCGGCGAGACCACGCACGCGCTGACCCTGGTGGTCGACCCGGTCCGCAGCCTGCGCGACCTCGTCGACGACGGCTGGGCCGCCAACCACATCGACCGCATGGAGGCGCTGCTCCGCACCTCCGGCGTACCCGTTGGCGTGGTCACCGACGGCCGCTGGTGGGCGCTGGTCTCGGCGCAGCCGGGGATCGCGGTGGCCTCCGGGGTCGTCGACAGCCAGACCTGGGTGGAGGAGCCCGCCACGCGCGACGCGCTGGCCGCGCTGGTCTCCCCGATCCGGCTGGCGGGCGGCAGGCCCGAGGACCAGCTGCCCGCTATGTTCGCCGACTCGGTCACCGCAGCCGAGGAGATCACCGACGCGCTGGGCCGCCAGGTCAGGCGCGCCGTCGAGTTGCTGGTGCAGTCGTTCTCCGAGACCGCCGACGAGGCCCGCCGCCGCGGCGAGCCCGACCCGCTCCCCGAAGACCCCGCCGACGTCTACACCGCCGCGGTGACCGTCATGATGCAGGTGGTGTTCCTGTTGTTCGCCGAGGAGCGCGACCTGCTGCCGGAGAGTGCGCTGTTCAACTCCGCCTACGGCCTGACCGGCCAACTCGACCAACTCAGGCAGCGGGAACGCGACGAGTCGCCCGAGGCCCTCGACGCCACGTCCGCGCTGTGGCACCGCCTGCTCGCCACCGCCCGCGCCCTCCACGCGGGCGCAACGTTCGAGGACCTGCGCATCCCCGCCTACGGCGGCTCCCTGTTCGACCCCGACCGTTTCCCGTTCCTAACCGCGCTCACCCCGCGCGGCACGTTGGCGCTCGCCGTCGACGACCTGGTGATGATGCACGTCCTCGACGCGTCCAGATGGCCGACGTGCCCGGCGAGGGCCGCCGCCCCATCTCGTTTCGCGACATCGACGTCGAGCAGATCGGCTACATCTACGAGGGCCTGCTCGGCTACGACTGCCGCCTGGCCGATCAGACCGTCGTCGGGCTCATCGGCAGGTCCGGGCAGGAGCCCGAGATCCCCCTCGCAGTCCTGAAACACCTCGCCGCCCAGCACCCGGATGCCAGGAAGCTCGCTGCCGCAGTCATCGCGTGGGTCAAGGAGGACCAGCCCGGCAGCGTACCGCCCACCGCCAGCGCGCTCGCCAAGGCGCTGACCACCACCCCCGACGATGCCGAGCTGGCACTCAGGGCCGTCACTTCCGACGACGCCCTCGCGGCCGGGCTGCGGTCCTGGCTCGGCGCCATCCGCCGCGATCTGCGCAACCGGCCCACGGTGTTCCCGGCGGGTGGGCTGCTCGTCGTCGAGACCCCATCCCGCAAGAACGCGGGCGCCCACTACACGCCGAAGGCCCTGGCCGAGGAGGTGGTCAGGCACGCGCTGGAGCCGCTCGTCTACGCGCCGGGCCCCTACCAGAGCGCCAACCGCGACGAGTGGCGGCTGATCTCGCCGGAGCAGATCCTCGACCTCAAGGTGGCCGACATCGCCTGCGGTTCGGGAGCGTTCCTGGTCTCCGCCGCACGCTATCTCGGCGCCCGGCTGGTGGAGGCGTGGCGTGAGGAAGGCGTCGCCACCCTTGGCGCGCATGAGCTGGAGACGAACGCGATTCGGCAGGTGGTGGCGCACTGCCTGTACGGGGCGGACATCAACCCGATGGCCATCGAGATGTGCAAGCTGTCGCTGTGGCTGGTCTCGCTGGACCCCCACCTACCGTTCAGTTTCGTCGACGACAAGCTGTTGGTCGGCAACTCGCTGCTCGGCGTCACCGATCTGGCCCAGCTCGAGGCCCTGCACGTCGACGCCAGCCGCGCTCCCGCCAGCCAGGCGCTGTTCGACGTCACCACCGCCGGTTTCGGCACCACCCTCGACGTGCACGGCACCATAGACCAGGCCATCAAGCTTCGGCGGAACCTAGCCACCGAGGTCGACGACACCAGCCCCATGCAGTCCGCAAGGGCCAAGGAACGCCAGCTCGAACGGCTGCACCAGACCATCGCCCGGCTGCGCGACGTCGCCGACGGCATCATCGCAGCCGGCCTTGCCCTCGACCGCAACGCCGGCAAGCCCAGCAAGCCGCTGGACGAGGCCTACGAGAACCTGCGCGTCGCCGTCAACGACGCCTACCCCAGCCACGGCGATGCCGACCGCAGCCTTCTCGATTCGATACTCCGGCGCGGACTCAGCCCCACAGTCGCCACCGGCTACGACCGCTGGCAGCCGCTCCATTGGGCCGTCGAGTTGCCCGACGTCTTCGAACCCACGCTGGGCCAACCCAAGGGAGGCTTCGACGCCATCATCGGCAACCCGCCGTTCCTGGGCGGCCAGAAGCTGACCGGCGCCATGGGCGACAACCTGCGCGAGTGGTTCGTCAACACCCTGGCTGGCGGCGCCCGGGGGAGCGCCGACCTGGTGGCCTACTTCTTCCTCCGCGCCTTCTCCCTGATCGGGCCACGCGGGACGCTCGGCCTGATCGCGACGAACACGCTCGCCCAGGGCGACACCCGCGAGGTCGGCCTGGACCAGATCGTCCGCGACGGCTTCACGATCACCCGCAGCATCCAGAGCCGCAAGTGGCCGGCCGCGAGCGCCAACCTCGAATACGCCGCGGTCTGGGGTACCAGGACCCTCGTCCCAGACACCATCCATCGGGTCTCCGACGACGTTCCCGTCACCCGCATCTCCACCCTTCTGGAACCCCAGGGCCGCGCCACCGGAGCCCCGGTCAGGCTGCCGGAGAACGAAGGCATCGCCTTCCAGGGTTGCATCGTCCTGGGGATGGGTTTCGTCCTCGACCCCGAGGAGGCCCAGAGTTGGATCGGCGAGGACCCCCGCAACGCCGAGGTCCTGTTCCCCTACCTGAACGGCGAGGACCTCAACTCCCGCCCCGACCAGTCCACCCCCCGCTGGGTCATTGACTTCAACAACCGCCCCGAGGACATCGCGTCCACCTACGCCCTGCCGTGGCAGCGATTACACGAGACCGTCCTCCCCGAGCGCGCACGGAACAACCGCAAGGTCTACCGCGACTACTGGTGGCAGTTCGGCGAGAAGCGCCCCGCGCTGCGGGACGCCATCAAGGACCTCGGCCACGTGCTGGCCATCGCACGGGTAAGCAAGACAGTGATGCCAACTCGAATCCCGACCAACCAAGTGATGAGCGAGCAGATCGTGGTCTTCGCGACGGACTCGTTCGCACAGCAGGCGGTGCTGTCGTCGTCACTGCACCAACTCTGGGCGATCACATACGGCTCAACACTTGAGACCCGTGTGCGCTACACGCCGTCGGATGTGTTCGAGACGTTCCCGCGGCCGCCGGAGACGGCGGAGTTGGACGAGTTGGGTCGAACGTTGGATTCGGAGCGGCGAGAGCTGATGCTGCGCCGGGACTTGGGGTTGACTAAGTTGTACAACCTGGTCAACGACGAGTCGATCCGCTCGACATCGGATGCGGACGTGGCCAGGCTGCGTGGGCTCCACGAGGAACTGGACCACGCGGTGATGCGCGCCTACGGCTGGGCCGACGTCCCGCTGGACCACGGCTTCCACACCTACCGCCAGATGACCCGCTGGACGGTGAGCCCCACCGCCCGGGAAGAAGTCCTCGACTGCCTACTGGAAGAAAACCACCGCCGCGCCCACCCAAGCGGTTGAGCCGGCACCGTATCCAGATGGTTGAGCCAGCGCCGTATCCAGATGGTTGAGCCAGCGACCCGCGAGGAACGAGCGCGTCGCGTCGGTCGAAACCAATCGGGACCATCCTCGGGGAGCCAGACACGGTTTCGACCATCAGTCAGTTTCCGGCTGATCCTCCACCAGTGCATCGGCAAGGCTGCTGAGTCTTGCTGGCAGGTCAGGGTGATGTTTTCTGAGGCGTCGGAGCCGGTTGGCCGCGACTTGGCACTGCTCGGGAGTCCCAACCTCACGCAGCATGCCGAGCAGGTCCTCATCTGGCTGCCAGTCGCCATCCTCTCGATGATCAATGGCACTATGGACAAGGATCAGGTACGCCACATTGAAGAGGTGCTTCGCCAGTCCCGGCGCGGACTGCAGCAGTGCTGGGATCGCATCCCACTGGAGTTTCTCGATGAGCTCGTTGCCAAGGTCGGCAGCAATCTCCGCGTCGGCACGTGCGGCGTAGGCGGCCTCAACCCCGGCCGCTGCCGCCAAGACCAGGAGACCACGATGCTGACGGATCATCGGACTATCCCCATAGCTGGCCAGGACTGCCAGTGCATCGCGGCTGCCCACGAGGTTAGGGTGTCGCAGTAGGTACCGCTCAGAGCTGTGCCAGTCCGTGGTCTGCAACCATTCCTCCAGTTGCTCGCGAAGCACGAAGATGGGCCCGACTCCCGCCAGGACGGCTGGGAGGCCGTCGCGCTCGATGTCGTCAAGGAGCCGCTCCAGCAAAGCCAATTCTCCCAGCTCTGGCTGTTGGAAGCACAGCAGTCGAAGGCCTGCTCGCACTTCAGGCTCGGTCAGTTGATGCAGGTGGTCCGACAGGAACTGCTCTCGCGCAGCCCACGCGCCGGCACGCAACCACTGATTCCCGAGGCCCATCAGGTCCTCACCGGGCTGGAACAAGGTCCAACCTGGCAGCTTGGCCACGAACTCATCCGCCAGATCAGGGCGTTCTTCCAGGACCCAAGCGACCGTGCCCACAACGGACCGACGGGACTCACCGGCCGCACGAGGATCATCCGACACCTGCTCACAAAGCAGGGAAGCCTCCGCCAGGTCCGAGACGACGGGGTCGCCCACGTCGTCCCTGCTCCCGGGCTGCTGCAAGAGCCAACGCACGCGGGCAAGACGCAGGTGAATCTCAGTACCGGACGTCAAGCCACTCCACGCGTCTTCAAACGCCTGTAGCGCACCGGTCCGGTCCCCCACCTCCGAAAGCCGGTTCGCCAAGTTGTTCAACGAC
>NZ_FQZG01000061.1 GCF_900141915.1 Tessaracoccus bendigoensis DSM 12906
GGAGTCGATGGCCGAAATGACCTGTTTTTACGTTCAAATTTCCGTCGAACCCCGGATAGTGCTCAACGCCCGACGCGACCACAGCCCCGAGGCGCCAGGCCGCTCAACGCCCGACGCGACCACAGCCCCGAGGCCCGCTCCATCCCCGCGCGTCTGGACGGGCAGCCTGCTAGTAGGCTGGAACCGTGACGTACTCTGAACGCCTTCACCTGCCCTGGTGGTGGATGCTGGTCGGCCTGCTCTTCGGAGCCAGCATCGCGGTGGCCGTGCTGGCCTACGTGGAGTTGAGAGTCGGGATCGCGTTCAGCGTGCTACTGATGCTGGGCACTGCGCTTCTGCTGTTCGCCTACGGACGCGCTGCGTTGCGTGTCGACGACGCAGGGCTCAGCGTCGGACGGTACCGGCTGGAGGGACGCTACATCGCCGGGGCGACGGCGCTTCAGGGCGAGGCAGCGAGGACGGCGCTCGGCCCCGACGCCGACCACCACGCGTTCCTGTTCACCCGGCCATTCGTGTCATCCGTCGTCCGCGTCGACCTGGACGACGCTGCGGATCCGCATCCCTACTGGCTTGTCAGCACCAGGCGCCCAGAAGCGTTGGCCGCCGCGATCGAGGCGATCTCGGCGTGATCATCGAGACGACCGCAACCGGTGAGAGCCTGCCCCGGTATGCCCGCCCCGGCGATGCAGGGGCCGACCTGATGACGACCGAGACCGTGAAACTGGGCCCTGGCGAGCGGTGCCTGGTGGGCACCGGCGTGGCCGTCGCGATCCCAGACGGCTTCGTCGGGCTGGTGACGCCGCGCTCGGGGCTGGCCGCTCGGGCTGGGCTGAGCATCGTCAACTCGCCAGGAGTGATCGACTCCGGCTACCGCGGCGAGATCAAGGTGTGCCTGATCAACCTCGATCCGACCGAGGCGATCGAGCTGCAGGCGGGGGACCGGATAGCGCAACTGCTCATAATGCCGTTCGTTTCGGCCACTTTCACCCCGGTCGACGGACTCGATGCGACCGTTCGTGGTTCGGGTGGCTATGGTTCTACCGGCGGTTTCAACCGCCAAGTCGTGGAGGAAACGCAGTGATTTTCGGACGTAAGAAGCGAAGCGCCCTTGAAGAAGAGGCCGCAGAGAAGGCACCCGCGACCCCGGTGCCCGACGCCCCGGAGGAAGCACTTCCAGAGGAAGACGGCCAGGAGGTGAGCGAGGCTGAGGCCGCCGCCCGCGAATGGGACTCCGAGTTCGAGCGAGAGGAGGGCCCGTTCGACATCGACGAGGTCGATCTCGAGGCCGACGCAGACGACGTTCAGCGCCTTGATCTGGGCAGCGTCGTGGTCACCCCGTTCGAGGGGATGACCATGCAGCTGCAGCTGAACCGGGAGACGAACGTCGTCCAGTCGATTCTGGTCGGCGACGGCAACTCCGGCCTGGAGGTCGCGGTCTTCGCGGCGCCCACCCGGTCTTCGATGGCCCCCGAGATCCGCGAGGAGATCGTAAAGTCGACTTTGCAGCAGCAGGGCAAGATCGCCCTCGTCAAGGGCCCGTTCGGAGCCGAACTGCGGCGCGCGCTGCCCGTGAAGGACCAGAACGGCAACCCTGCCACCCACGTGTCACGGACGTGGATGGTGGCTGGGCCCGGTTGGCTGCTTCGCGGGGTGCTGCTCGGTAAGGCGACCTTCGAGCCCGATAACGAGGAGGCGCAGGTGGCCTTGTTCGAGTTCTTCAGCAACATCGTGGTTCGCCGAGGGAGCGCCCCGGCAGCCCCTGGCAGTCTGCTGCCGATGAAGGTCCCAGAGACGGAAGCGTGAGCCCGTGCCTCCCCTGCGTGAACGGATCCGGAGGTTCTTCCTGACCTCCGAGGAGTTGGAGGCGGAGGAGCTTCGGGACCAGTCTGTCGGCTGCGGCGCCCAAACCCTGGCATCGGCCGAACCCCGGTCGCATGTCGTGCTTCGGGGAACCATCACGTCGCGCACCTCCGATGCCACGAACGGGTGGTTGGAGGCTGAGGTCAGCGACGGCACGGGCACCGTCCGGCTGGTGTGGATGGGCCGCGAACACATCCAGTGCCTCATCCCCGGTCGCCACGTGCGCGTCGAGGGCAGACTGGCTATGGAGGACGGCAGACCGGTCATCTACAATCCGGATTTCGAGCTCCTCTGATCGGCCGCGCGTCGGTGCGGCCGCACGGCCGATCAGCCGTTGCGCGGCTGACCGCCCGCAGAGTCACCGTCCTGAGTGAGCATGTCCGCCAACTCCGGTTCCGCCTCCTGCGTGACGAGGAAGAGGAGTTCATCGGCCGCCTCGAAGGCGCGGTCGCGCTCAGGGGTGAGCGGCAGGCCGTCGCGGATGATGGCCGCCAGTACCGCATCCACCGGGAACGCCACGTCACGCACGCGGTGACCGACCATCCAGCCGTCATCCGGAAGTGTCACCTCGGAGAGGTGCACCGTGGAGCGCTTGAAGCTCATGAGCCGGACCAGGTCTCCCGTCGAGACGGCCTCCTCCACCAGCGCAGACAACAGCCGTGGAGTCGAGACGGACACGTCGACGCCCCACTGCGCGTCGAACATCCACTCATTGCCCGGGTGGTTGACCCGTGCCACGGTGCGGGGAACCCCGAACTCGGTCTTTGCGAGCAGTGAGTACACTAGGTTGGCCTTGTCGTCGCCGGTAGCCGCGATCGAGACGTCGTAGCTTTCGAGTTCGGCGTCCTCGAGGCTCTCCAGCTCACAGGCGTCGGCATCGAGCCAGGTGCCGCCCGGCACCGAGTCCGGTTTGATGGCTGCCCGGTCTCGTTCGATCAGCAGCACGTGGTGGCCGTTGGCGATAAGTTCACGGGCGATTGAGCGGCCAACGTTGCCTGCTCCTGCGATGCAGACGCGCATCCCGGTGCCTTCCTTAAGCTCTCTGCGGAGGGGTTGCGAACAGCGACTCGATCTCGTCGGTGCGCTCGGTCATACACGCGACATAGATGAGATCGCCGTCCTGGTAGATGGTCTCACGGTCGGGAACCAGGCCGCGCCCGACGCGCAGCACGAACGGGATCGGCGCGTCCGCGGCCCGGGACAGGTCTCGGATCCGTTTCCCGACCCATCCGCTGTTGACGTGGACCTGGAGCAGCCGGGCTTCGCCGGTCGGGTCACGCCAGACGGGCTCGCTGCCCGCTGGGAGGAGCCGGCGGAGCACCTGCAGCACCGTCCACCTGACAGTGGCGACCGTCGGGATGCCGAGCCGTTCGTAGACGGCGGCGCGACCCTGGTCGTAGATGCGGGCCACCACATTCTCGACGTGGTAGATCTCCCGGACCACCCGTGCCGCCAGGATGTTTGAGTTGTCCCCCGACGAGACCGCGGCGAATCCATCGGCCCTGCGGATGCCGGCCGCCTCCAGCACCTGCCGGTCGAAGCCGACACCCTTCACGGTCGTGCCGCCGAAATCGGGGCCCAGGCGTCGGAAGGCTTCGACGTTGACGTCGATCACTGCAACGGTGTGGCCCCGCTTCTCGAGGCCCTTCGCAAGCATGGCGCCCACGCGCCCGCAACCCATGATGACGATGTGCACCGGGTCCCTCCTTTTGCTGTCAGCCGAAGATAGCACCACGCGATCATGACTTTGGCGTTCGCAGGGTCTAGTTTGGGCTGGTGAAATTCTTCTCGGGGATGAAGCGCCTCCTGTTCGGGCGCCGACTCGCGAACGCCCAGATGGGCGAGACCCTACTGCCGAAGCGGATCGCCCTACCCGTCTTCGCGTCCGACGCGCTCAGTTCCGTTGCGTACGCACCGGATGAGATCCTGATCACCCTTTCTCTGGCAGGCATGGCAGGTTTCATGTTCTCCTGGCAGATCGGCCTGGCCGTCGGGGTGGTGGTCGCCGTCGTCGTCATGTCATACCGGCAGACGGTCTACGCCTACCCGAACGGTGGAGGGGACTACGAGGTTGCGAAGGAGAACCTCGGCCGGTTCGCTGGCCTGACAGTGGCTTCGTCGCTCCTGGTCGACTACGTCCTGACGGTGGCGGTGTCGGTATCTGCTGGCGTAATCAACGCCAAGGCGATGCTGCCATTCCTGGACGGATGGGAGGCATTGGCCGCGGTGTGCGTCATCGTGGTGCTGACCATCGTGAACCTGCGAGGGGTGCGTGAGTCCGGCGCAGCCTTCGCAGTGCCCACCTACATCTTCATGGTGTCGATGATCCTCATGGTGGCGACGGGCCTGTTCCGGATCTTCGTGCTCGGTCAGGACCTGATGAGCGAGACCGCCGACCTGACGGTCGTGCGCCCGGACGGTGGGGACGACCTTATGGGTTGGGCCCTGATCGCGATCCTGGCCCGGGCCTTCTCGTCCGGGTGCGCCGCGCTCACCGGCGTCGAGGCGATCAGCAACGGGGTTCCCGCGTTCAAGCCGCCCAAGAGCCGGAACGCTTCGAGGGTGCTGGGAATGCTCGGTGGTCTGGCCATCACGATGCTGATCGGGATCATTGCGCTGGCCAACCTGACCAAGGTGCACCTGATCGATGAGGGCACCGGTACCCACTACATCGATCAGTTGGGCAACACGATCCATTCGGCGGCCAACACCGTCACCGGCCAACTCGCCCGCACCGTCTTCATGGACTGGTTCGCGCCGGGCTTCTACGTTGTGGTCACCGCCACAATGCTGATCTTGTTCCTTGCCGCCAACACGGCGTTCAACGGGTTCCCATCGCTGGCCTCCATCCTCGCCAAGGACGGTTACCTGCCGCTACAGCTACACCAGCGCGGCGACCGTCTCGCGTTCTCCAACGGCATCCTGATGCTGGCGGCGGCCGCGATCGCGCTGGTCATCCTGTTCGATGCCTCCGTGACCGCCCTTATCCAGCTCTACGTCGTCGGTGTGTTCATCTCGTTCACCCTCGGGCAACTGGGCATGATCAAACACTGGACAAGGGAACTGAGAAGTGAGCAAGAGCCGCAGGTCCGCAAGCGGATGATCCGCTCAAGGGTGATCAACGTCACTGGTGCGACCATGACGGGGGTGGTGCTGGTCATCGTGCTCGTCTCGAAGTTCACCCACGGCGCCTACCTTGCGCTGGTCGCGATGGGGCTGCTGTTCGCGTTGATGCTGGCCATCTCCAACCACTACCTGGCTGTGGAACGGGAGGTGGCGTTGACCCCGGAATCCGATCGTGCCCTGCCCAGCCGGGTCCGCGGCGTGATCCTCGTGCAGCACGTGAACCTTCCGACGACCAAGGCGATCGCCTTCGCGCGCGCGACCCGTCCGACCACACTGACGGCGGTCACGGTTTCCATCGACGATGACCAGACGGAGTTGATCCTCGACCAGTGGGAGGCGGAGGATTTCGGGATCCCGCTCAAGGTGATCGCATCGCCGTACCGCGAGATCACCGGACCTTTCATCAAGTACGTCGCCGAGTTGCGCACCGAGAACCCCCGGGATGTGGTCAGCGTCTACATTCCCGAGTACGTCGTGGGGCACTGGTGGGAGCAGTTCCTCCACAACCAGACGGCACTCGTGATCCGGACCAGGCTCCACTTCATGCAGGGCGTCATGGTGACCTCGGTGCCGTACCAGCTCGCAAGCTCCGACGCCCGAAGGATCAGGACCAAGAAGGCGGCGGAGCGGGCAAAGGCGGCCGACGGGAGGCGGGTCCGCTGATGACTGTTGAACTTGTGCTTGGACCGGTCGCCCATGGCGGCTTCGTGGTGGGCAGGCACGACGGGAAGGTCCTGTTCGTCACCGGCGGGCTCCCGGGTGAACGCGTCAGCGTGGAGGTCACCGAGCGGGGCCGACGATATGACCGGGCCCGTGTCGTGGAGGTGCTCGAAGCCGTACCAGGACGGGTCGAGCCCCCCTGCGCGATCGCGTCGGAATGCGGTGGCTGCGACTGGCAGTTCGCCGATCAGCCCACCCAGCTGGACCTGAAGACGGCCGTCGTCGAGGAGCAGTTGCGTCGGCTCGCGGGTATCGACTGGGGCGGACGGGTCGAGGCGGTGCCCGGAGGGCTCACTGGCTGGCGCACCCGAACCCGGTTAGCGGTGGACGACGAGGGCCGGCTCGGTTTCCGAGCCCGGCGCTCACACGCCATCGTGCCGCTGCCGGAGGCAGGCTGCCTGATCGCCGACCATGCCCCGTACGACGACGCCACCCGAGTGGCCGAACCACGTGCAGAGGTCATCGTGGCCGTCGGAACCTGGGCCGACACCTGCCTTGGGCAAAAGCTCGGGATCGGCCCGGACCCGGTACGGCAGCAGGTGTTCGACCGCACCTTCGAGGTGGCGGCCGACGGTTTCTGGCAGGCGCACCGGGAAGCACCTGAGGTCCTCACACGCGCGGTCCTCGAGGGGCTCGAGCCGCAGCGCGGAGAATCAGCCCTCGACCTTTACTGCGGGGTCGGCCTCTTCGCCGGTGCGCTGATCGATTCGGGTTGCCGCGTGAGCGGGGTCGAGACCGGAAACGCGGCCGTTGCCCTCGCGCGCCGCAACGTTCCCGAGGCGCGGTTCACCGCGGCCCCAGTCGAGCGCGCGCTGCGGGATTTCCCGGACTCCGTCGACCTGGTGGTGCTGGATCCGCCGCGCAAGGGGGCGGGCGAGAAGGTGGTGCGGGCGGTGGCTGGCATGGCGCCCCGGGCGATCGCCTACGTGGCATGCGACCCGGCGGCCCTCGCCAGGGACCTCGCGCACTTTGCCGACCACGGCTACGTAGCCTCGGACATCAAGGGGTTTGATCTTTTCCCCATGACGCACCACGTCGAGTGTGTCGCCATCCTCCGTGCCAGAGGGTAGCCACGCGCGGCAGAGCTCATCTGCGGGGGCTGACACCCCATACTCATCCGCACCTCCGAGTGCGACGGACACTAGGATGGCATCAGTCCGGCGACGCAGCCCGGTACCGGCGCATGGTATCTTGATGTCAAGAGAGTTTGCGGGTTGCCTACGAGAAGGAGAATGATGAGCGTCAACAGTTTCGAGGCCAGGTCCAGCCTCGACGTCAACGGCACCAGCTATGAGATCTTCCGGTTGGATGCGGTTCCAGGGTCCGAGAAGCTGCCCTTCAGTCTGAAGGTGCTCCTCGAGAATCTGCTGCGCACCGAGGACGGCGCGAACATCACGCGGGAGGATATCGAGTTCCTCGGCAACTGGGACGCGTCGGCCGAACCCCATCACGAGATCCAGTTCACGCCCGCGAGGGTGATCATGCAGGACTTCACGGGTGTGCCGTGCGTCGTCGACCTCGCGACCATGCGCGAAGCCGTCATCGGTCTCGGAGGCGACCCCGGCAAGGTCAACCCGCTCTCGCCGGCCGAGATGGTGATCGACCACTCGGTGATCGCAGAGGTGTTCGGCACCCCGACGGCATTCCAGCAGAACACCGACATCGAGTATCAGCGCAACCGTGAGCGCTACCAGTTCCTCCGCTGGGGCCAGACCGCATTCGACAACTTCTCCGTCGTTCCCCCGGGCACCGGCATCGTGCACCAGGTCAACATCGAGCACCTGGCCCGTGTGATCTTCCCGCGCACGGTTGACGGTGTGCTCCAGGCTTACCCGGACACCTGCGTCGGCACCGACTCGCACACCACGATGGTCAACGGCCTTGGCGTCGTGGGCTGGGGCGTCGGTGGCATCGAGGCGGAGGCCGCAATGCTCGGCCAGCCGGTCTCCATGCTGATCCCGCGCGTGGTCGGTTTCAAGCTCAAGGGCAAACTCAACGAGGGCACCACCGCCACCGATCTCGTGCTGACCATCACCGAGATGCTGCGCCAGCACAAGGTGGTCGGCAAGTTCGTCGAGTTCTACGGCGAAGGCGTGGCCCAGGTGCCGCTGGCCAACCGCGCCACCATCGGAAACATGAGCCCCGAGTACGGCTCGACCATCGCGGTCTTCCCGATCGACGACAAGACCACCGACTACCTACGGCTCACTGGTCGTGACGAGCAGCAGATCGCGCTCGTGGAGGCATATGCGAAGGCTCAGGGCCTGTGGCACGACGCTTCCAATGAACCGGTCTTCTCCGAGTACATCGAACTCGACCTGTCCACGGTCGTGCCGTCCATCGCCGGCCCGAAGCGCCCTCAGGATCGCATCAAGTTGAGTGAGGCGAAGGCGAACTTCGAGGCGAATGTCCCGAGTTACACGCCGGACCCCGACAAGGTAGTGCCGATCACGCTGGCCGACGGCGCCAAGTTCGACCTGGCCAACGGCGCTGTGACGGTGGCTTCCATCACGTCTTGTACCAACACGTCGAACCCGAGCGTCATGATCGGTGCCGCTCTGGTCGCCAAGAAGGCCGTCGAGAAGGGGCTGAC
The DNA here is from genome assembly GCF_900141915.1 of Tessaracoccus bendigoensis DSM 12906. Classification (GTDB taxonomy): domain Bacteria; phylum Actinomycetota; class Actinomycetes; order Propionibacteriales; family Propionibacteriaceae; genus Arachnia; species Arachnia bendigoensis. Next base: position 8,300 of record NZ_FQZG01000061.1, read on the forward strand.
CCGCAAGCCATGGGTCAAGACGTCGCTGGCCCCCGGTTCCCAGGTCGTGACCGACTATTACGAGAAGGCCGGTCTCAGCCAGTACCTGGACGCCATCGGTTTCAACCTCGTCGGGTACGGGTGCGTCACCTGCATCGGCAACACCGGCCCCCTGATCCCGGAGGTCTCGAAGGCCGTCAACGACGAGGACCTGGCCGTCACGGCGGTGTTGTCCGGTAACCGTAACTTCGAGGGCCGGATCAGCCCCGACGTCAAGATGAACTACCTCGCCTCGCCGATGCTGGTGATCGCCTACGCACTGGCAGGCACGATGGACGTCGACATCCTGAACGACCCGATCGCCACGAACGACAACGGCGACGAGGTCTACCTCAAGGACATCTGGCCGACACAGGCCGAGATCGAGGAGGTCGTCGGCTCGTCGATCTCCTCTGAGATGTTCAAGGCCCGCTACGCCGACGTGTTCACCGGCGATGAGCGGTGGCGCTCGCTGCCGACACCGGTCGGTAACACCTTCGACTGGGACGACGCCTCGACCTACGTGCGGAAGGGCCCCTACTTCGACGGCATGCCCGTGGAGGCCGCGCCGGTGGAGGATGTCTCCGGGGCGCGGGTCCTGCTCAAGTTGGGTGACTCGGTCACCACCGACCACATCTCCCCGGCGGGCAATATCAAGCCCGATTCGCCTGCGGGCCGCTACCTGGCCGATCACGGCATCGCCCGTCACGACTTCAACTCCTACGGCTCGCGCCGCGGCAACCATGAGGTCATGATCCGGGGCACGTTCGCCAACATCCGGCTGCGCAACCAGATCGCACCGGGCACCGAAGGCGGGTTCACCCGAGACTTCACGCTCCCCGAGGGGCCGGTCACGACCGTGTTCGAAGCCTCGGTCCACTATGCGGCGAAAGGTACCCCGCTGGTGGTGTTGGCTGGCAAGGAGTACGGCTCCGGCTCGTCCCGTGACTGGGCTGCCAAGGGCACCGCGCTGCTGGGGGTCAAGGTCGTGATCGCTGAGAGCTACGAGCGGATCCATCGCTCCAACCTGATCGGGATGGGTGTCCTCCCACTGCAGTTCCCCGAAGGGCAGACCGCGGAGTCGCTTGGCCTGACGGGGGAGGAGACCTTCGCCGTCGAGGGCGTGACTGAACTCAACGAGGGCAGCACTCCCAAGACCATGAAGGTGACTGCGACCAGGCAGGACGGCTCGGAGGTCGCCTTCGACGCCGTGGTGCGGATCGACACGCCGGGGGAGCGCGCGTACTACGTCAACGGTGGCATCCTGCAGTACGTGCTGCGGAACTTGGCCAAGGCCTGATCCGAGAGCGCAATCGAACGGCCGTGACCCCTCAGGGGTCGCGGCCGTTCGCGCTTCTCTCGCGCCCATTCATCAGGCCTGCGCGACTCTCTGACGGCGTGTCGGGGCGTGGGTCTGGTTCCGGTGTTGAAATTGTCTGACCCGTGATCTCTAATGGAACGCATGTTCGATGAAGATGAAGTGGTCCGGGTCTACGTTCCACCCGGCTGGCCGGGGTCGGTCAGGCCACCGGGGTCGCCCGGTTGGCTGGCCTCGGTGGAGGGGTTCCTGCTGGATGTCTGTCCGCCCGAGTATCGCGGCTACCCCGTCCTGCGAAGGCACCCGGTGGTGCTCGCCGGGCTGGCCCGCGAGTTTGTGGCCTCGCAGTTGGTCGCCACCCGAGCCGGGCTCTCGGGCGTGCGCTCGTCCCTGGCCGGTCTGGTCGATACCTCGACGGTCGATCAGGCGGCCGGGGTGTTGCAGCAGGAGGAGGCGCGGCTCACCCGGGTTGCCAGAGGTGTGGATCTTGTAGACCAGGCGCTGCGCGATGTCCGGTTCAAGCCAAAGCTCTGACTTGCCCTGTCGTGGAGATCAGTGTCCGACGATCTCCACGACGACAGGGCTCCCCTTTCCTGACCTCCAGACCCTCACGGGTGCCCCGACGAAAGGGGTCAGTTGGGAATTGCGGATCCTGGTGGTGATCTTGATCGTCTGGCCATCTGCAACGATGGTCAGTCGGTGGCCCACGACGCTACCTTCGTCGCGTCTTTCCCGACAGCGTGTGACGGTGCCCAGATGTGGAACGGCCATCGCCCGAGCCTCCGGCCAGCGGCCGTGGCTGGTCGTCTCGAGGCGCTCCATGAGGATGCCGACCGGTACCGCGGCCCAGAGCACCAGCAGCACGACTGACGTCGCCAGAAGGACCGCGGCCTTGATCCAGGCTGGCTGGGGCGAAGTCGCCAGGAACGAGTTGGTGACGATCAGGAGCGGTACGGTCACGACCGCGATCAGGACTGTCACGGCGACCAACGCCCACCGCGACACGGTGCGCGGTTCGTCGATCGTGTCTGGGGGGCCGGGGCAGTCGAGGGAGGCCACCAGTCGCGCGAAACGGTATGATTCCACCCAGCCACATTATCGGAGCAAAGGATCAGTAACCGGTCCGCCGACGTCCAGGCGAGAGGCGAGCGGCCCGGTTCCCAGGCTCCCTTCAGGTTCCGGCGTAGGATGTCGCTCATGTCCTTGCTCGAGTCGATCAACAGCCCGCGCGATCTGCGTTCCCTGTCGCGACGGCAGTTGGACAAGCTCGCAGAAGAAATCCGCGCCTTCCTGATCACCAAGGTCTCCCGCACAGGCGGTCACCTCGGGCCAAACCTGGGGGTGGTCGAGCTCACCCTCGCGATCCACAAGGTGTTCGATTCGCCCAACGATCCGATCGTCTTCGACACCGGGCACCAGAGCTACGTACACAAGATGCTCACCGGGCGCCTGGCCGGGTTTGACGAGTTGCGTCAGAGGGGTGGCCTCTCCGGATACCCTGAGCCGCTTGAATCCGATCACGACTGGGTGCGCAATTCCCACGCCTCCGCCTCTCTCTCCTGGGCCGAGGGCCTGGCCAAGGGATTCAGGCTGAGAGGGGACGACCGCACTGTCGTCGCGGTCATCGGTGACGGTGCGCTCACCGGCGGGATGGCCTGGGAGGCGCTCAACAACATCGCAGACAACGCGGATCTGCGGCTCGTCGTGATCGTCAACGACAACGGACGTTCCTACACGCCGACCGTGGGCGGGGTGGCGAATCACCTCGCCGGGCTGCGGACCGATCACCGCTACGAGCAGACGCTGTCCCTGATCAAGCGCACCGTCATGCGGCTTCCTGGAATCGGCCGCCCCATCTACGACCTGATGCACGGCTTCAAGACCGGGGTCAAGGATGTCCTTGCGCCGCAGTCGATGTTCTCAGACCTCGGGATCAAGTACACCGGCCCGATCGACGGCCACGACATCACCTCTCTCACCAACCATCTTGAGCAGGCCCGCAGGTACGGCGGGCCCGTCATCGTGCACTGTGTCACCCGCAAGGGGCGCGGGTTCCGGGCGGCCGAGCAGAACGAGGAGGACCGCTTCCACGCGATCGGCCGGATCAACGAGTTCACCGGCGAACCGTTGTCCGCATCCGTTCAGGCCACATGGACGGACGCCGTCGCCGAGGCAATGGTGCAGCTGGGGCAGCGCCGCACCGATGTCGTCGCCATCACGGCGGCCATGCTCAACCCTGTTGGGCTCGGTCGGTTCGCAGCCGCATTTCCCGATCGCATCTTCGATGTCGGGATCGCCGAGCAGCACGCGATCGTCTCGGCGTCGGGGCTCGCCAAGGCAGGGCTGCATCCGGTCGTCGCGTTGTACTCCACTTTCCTCAACCGGGCCTTCGATCAGGTGCTGATGGATGCGGCTCTGCACCGTGTCGGCGTGACGCTCCTGCTGGACCGGGCGGGGATCACGGGTACCGACGGGCCGAGCCACAACGGAATGTGGGACATGACGCTCCTGGGTCTCGTGCCGGGGCTCAGATTGGCCGCGCCGCGAGACCAGACCCGTCTCGTCGAGGCGCTCGATCAGGCGGTCGACGTCGACGATGCCGTCACCGTGGTGCGCTACTCCAAGGAACGCCTGCCCGATGAGGTGGCCGCGGTCTCACACCTGGGAGACGGTTTCGACAGGGTCGACGTTCTGCGCCGCGACGAGACAGCCAGGGTGCTGATCGTGGGCTACGGCCAGTTCGTCGGGATGGCCTTGTCCGTTGCCGACAGACTCCGCGACCAGGGGATCGGTGCCACCGTCGTCGATCCGTTGTGGGCGCTGCCCATCAGCCCCGACCTGGTCGCTCTGGCCACCGGGTTCGATGTCGTGCTTACGCTTGAGGACAACCTCGTCGAGGGCGGGGTCGGGCAGCGGGTGAGCTCCCGGCTCGCGGAGGCCGGCTCGGATGCCAGGGTTCTCACCTTCGGCATCCCTCAGCGGTTCCTGGAGCAGGGGACCCGGGAGGAAGTACTTGACGAGGTGGGCCTGACTGCACCGAAGGTCGCGTTGGAGGCGCTGGGGGCCATTCTTGCGCAGCCGGTAAGGCAACCGGAGCCCGAGCGTCAGGCCTGAGGCCTCACCGGACCTGCCGTACCTCGAACGTCCGGACGGGCGCGACATAGGCCTCCTGCGATTCGACGAGTTGCAGTTCCAACGTTTCGGCAGCGTAGGTGTTTGCCAGCAGTTCGTAGACGCTGGCCGCGGTGCGACCGAGGGCTGACGGCGCATCTCCCGAGGCGCGGAAATGTGACGAGAACAGGGCGGAGGCGACATCACCTGAGCCGTTGCGTTTGAACGGCAGCTGCGGGGTCTGGACGATCCACGCACCCTCGTCGCATACCGCAAGCATCTCGATGGTGTCGGCAGGGCGGTCGGGGCGGAACACGCTCGTGACCAGCACCGTCGCAGGACCGACCGCCCGCACCTGGTCTGCGGATGCCAGGGTCTCTTCAAGCGTGTGTGGGTCGGTGCCGGTGATGAAACCGAGCTCGAACTGGTTGGGGGTGATCAGGTCGGCCTGTGGCACGACCCGGTCACGGATCAGGCTCTGCACTTCCGGGGCCACGAAACAACCCGAAGTGGCGCTGCCGAGCACCGGATCGCACGCGTAGAGCGCCCGTGGATTGCGCTGCTTCACGAGTGCGACGGCATCCAGGATGGCATCCCCGATGTCGTTTCCGCCCTGGTAGCCGCTCAGCACGAGTTCGACGTCGGCTAGACCGCCCCTCTCGTCGATACCGCGCACAATGTCGCGCACCACATCGCCGCTGATCAACTGCCCTCCCCAATCCCCGTATCCGGTGTGGTTTGAGAACACCACGGTGTGGACCGGCATGACCTCATGCCCGAGGCGTTGGAGAGGGAACACGGCAGCAGAGTTGCCGACATGACCGAAGCTGACGCAGGACTGGATCGAGAGGATGCGCATGTCTGCCAATCCTGCCACGTCGGGCGCCGTGGCAGGAAGTGCGCTCAGCCGATGGCCGGCTGGCCGAGGGCTTCGGCGATCGCGGGGGCAAGGAAGTCGGCCTGCCAAGGCCTGATCCCGGCCTCCAGCAGGTCTTCGCGCGTGATCTTCTCGTGGTGGTAGACGACGTCCTGTAGGGCGTGGGGCGGGGCCAGGATTGAGGGCTGCAGAACGCCGAGTTCACATGCCAGTGCATCCACCGCGGGGCGCACCGACAGCCACCTGGTCGCGGCGTCTGGGTTGGTCCGTTCCCAGCTACGCGGGTGGGGGAGCCCCTGTTGCGGTGCGCGTCTCGGTGGATACCTCTGCTCCGGCAACGCGCGAACCCGGTCGAGCGCGCCAAGCCAGTTGGCCAGGTAGCGCCGCCCCGGGTTCGAGTTCAGCCCTCTGACCCGTGACAGATCGGTCTTGGAAGGTACCGCGTCACTCATCAGAGACGCGGTCTCCACGATGACGTTGTTAGGCAGGATCCAGGTCGGTGGCCGGTCGCACCGCTGGGCGATCTGGTCGCGTTCGAGCCAGAGTTCGCGTGCCACGGCAAGCTGCACCGGTGCCCTGAGCGTGGTGACGCCGCTCAGCCGACGCCAGGGATCCGGACGCGGGGTGGGCGGTGCTGAGAACCTGGCGAGGGTCTCTCTGTCCTCCTCCAGGGACCATTCCGTGCGTCCGACCGAATCGAGTTCATGGTGCAGCACATCGGCCAGATCGATCAGGTAGTCGACGTCAAGGGCCGCGTAGGCCAACCAGCTGGGAGGCAGTGGGCGTTTCGACCAGTTGTCGGCGGAATGGGCCTTGTGGAGCCGGATGCCCATTTCGCTTTCCAAGAGCGACCCGAGACTGGCTGAGGGCTTGCCGAGCAGCCGTGCGGCCATCTCGGTGTCGAAAACCCGCGGAGGGACGATGCCGATCTCCTGCATGCACGGCAGATCCTGGCTGGCGGCGTGGATGATCCAGTTCGCATCGTCAACCGCCTCGACCAGTGCGCCGAGCCGCCGGGGTGAATGCTCGAACGCGACCGGGTCGATCAGCCAGGTGCCGGAACCCGCCCGACGAATCTGCAGTAGGTAGGCTTTGGGCCAGTAGCGGTGACCGTGAGCGCGTTCGGTGTCGAATGCGACATCGCCACTGCCTTGGGCGAGGGAGTCGAGGGCCTCCTCCAGGGCCGCCTCGGTCTGCACGACGGGGCGCAGTGGTTCGCGGCTGCTCTCTACGTATCCCGTCATGCGCGACCCGTCGGAAGGGTGCGGACGCCGTGGGGCAGTATCGGCTGCCCCGAGACGTATCCGATGAGGTCCTGCCAGGCCGCCAGGTGAGGGGTGAGGGTGCGTGTTGCGTCGAGGGTCGGGGTCCAGGACGATCGCACCTCGACCTCTGCCTTGTCTGAGTCGCTCATGCCCCCGAAACCGACGCTGTAGGACGCCGTCACCGTGCCTGCCAGTTCGCTGGCCGAGCAGCCGTGGGCGTGGAGGGCGTCGGTGAGCCAGGACCAGGCCACCTGCGGGAGTAGGGGGTCTGTGACCATTTCGAGCTCGACCTCGGCGCGCACATAGCTGACGAGCCGGAACGTGCCACCCCATGAGGTGTTGCCGGAAGGATCGTGAAGAAGGATCAGCCGACCGGTGGCCAGTGGTTCATCGCCACCGTCGAGTTCGGCCGAGATGGCCACGGCATGCGGGGCGATGCGCTGTGGCGAGCCGATCTCCTCGATGTGAAGGCCCTGTCCCCAGAGCATCTCGCCCAGTTCGCGGAGTGCGCGCGTGAACGGCTCCGGGGCGAGGCTGGCGACGTTTGCTGGCATCCGACAAGCCTACGGGTGGTCAACACCCGAGGCCGGGATTGACTCGCCGTGGAGATCAGTCGGCTTCGCGCAGACGCATGCTCACCGAGTTGATGCAGTAGCGCAGATCGGTGGGTGTGTCGTAGCCTTCACCCTCGAACACGTGGCCGAGGTGCCCGTCGCAGTTACTGCACCTGACCTCCACGCGTGCCCTGCCCGGTATGGACCGGTCCTCCAGGTAGCGCACGCGGTCCTCCGCCAACGGGGCGAAGAAACTGGGCCAACCACAGTGCGAGTGGAACTTCTGATCGCTGCGGAAGAGTTCGGCGCCGCAGGCGCGGCACTCGTAGATTCCCTCGGTCTCGGTGTCGGTGTACTCACCGGTGAAGGGAGCCTCCGTGCCGCCCTGGCGCAGCACCCGGTACTCGGGATCACTCAGCAGTTCCCTCCACTGGGAGTCGGGCCTGATGAGGTTTGGCACGTAGTCTCGGTCGGTCATGCTCCGATCCTATGTCGGCTTCTCAGAGATCGTCGTCTGGTTCCTCGAGCGGGATCCGGGTGGGTGTGCCGTCGAGAAGCTCCATTGCGCCGAAGGCATAGCGTGCGAGTATCAACTGACGCAGGTGCTCGCTTTCCCCCAACGGCGCGGTGACGGCGATCGCGCCGGCGCGGTTGGCTGCATCGGCGTGTGCCTGATATGCGGACGTCGGTGTCAGGAAGAGGCTCCCGACGGCGATGTGGCGCCGCCCCTGGGTCCGAAGCGAGGCGATGGCTGTCGCGGTGCTACGGCCATCGCCCTCGTCGACCGCGAGTTGCACTGGGAGCCGATGGTGGGTTGCCCACTGACGTGCGCGGCGGGCAAGCAGTGAGGCGCCCCTGACGTCGGCGCCAGCCGGGGCGGTCAGGACCAGCGCGTCAACCTCAAGCGCTCCGCTGCGGTGGAGTGCCTCGCGGACCCTCTCGTCGAGGATGTTGAGGATCTCGCTGGCGGGGCCGACCGGACGGCTCACGACAAGGTGGATGTCAGGGGAGTGCTCGAAAGTGTCCAGTTCGGCGGCGTGATCTGCGGCTGAGACCAGGTCGAGCGGGACAAGGACCGCTTCGCCGATGTCCTGGCCCACCAGGGAGGCGACCACATCGGGTAGCGAGGGGCTCAGCCCGTTCAGCCGGGCGAGTTGACTGCGAAGATCTGGTCTTGAAGCCTGCAGCCCGCGGGCTATAGCGGTCAACGTTTCGGCGACCGCCTGCCCTTCGTGGCCCCCGGCCACCAGGATGATTGCAGGTGCTGTCATCGTCATCCTTCCGGCTCACCGCTCCCGCGTCGGGTTCGGCTGGGCCATCCCCTCAGGGACCTCACGGATGCCGATGAGTGGGTACTCGATCGGCAAGTTCATTCGCCTCGGTATCGTGGAGAATCCTCGACACCGAGGCGCAATCACTTGTGGGCGATGGCGGTTTCGAACCGCCGACCTCTTCGGTGTGAACGAAGCGCGCTACCACTGCGCCAATCGCCCGGCTCAGAGGAGTTTAGTGGAACTCCATCAAGATTGCGAACCGGGCGCGCCCGGTTCGGGCAGGGCGCCTTCGTGCGACTCCCCGGGGGATTTATGTCTCCGTCCGGACGGAGCGGCGGATCCGGAGCACCACGAAATCGGCGGGCTTCAGTGGTGCGAACCCGACGACGACTTCGACGATGCCCTGATCGATGGTCGACTGTGGATTGGTCGCCGCATCACATCTGACGAAGTAGGCCTGTTGGGGGGTGGCACCTTGGAAGGCTCCCTGGCGGAACAAGCCGTGCATGAAGGCTCCGCAGGTCTGCCGGATCTCGGCCCAGAGGCGCTCGTCGTTGGGTTCGAATGCCACCCAGTGAAGGCCGCGCAGCAGGCTCTCCTCGATGAACAGAGCGGTTCTGCGGACCGGTAGGAACGCCCACCGGTCGACCGGGTCGTCGTTGCCCGCGAGGGTGCGCGCCCCCCAGATCACCCGGCCCATCCCCGGCTGCATGCGGAGACAGTTGATGCCCTGACGGTTCAGCATGGCGTTCTGGGTATCCGTGAGCGGTACCGTCAGCTCGGGGGCGCCCACCAGGGTCGCCGGCTGCCCGGCCGGGGCCTTCCAGACTCCTCGGGTCGCGTCGGTCCGCGCGATGACACCCGCAACCGCACCTGACGGTGCCCTGTCCCGGAGCCGGTTGCCGCGCAGGGGGTCGGTGGAGCGGAGCCAGGGGTAGTAGAGGGCTGCGTTGGGGCTTCTCGTGACAACCGACGGAAGGCTGATGGCCGCATCTTCCGGGGTTCGCCAACTGCCCGGAGGGTCCACGAGCACGACGGCCCTGCGCCGGGTGCAGTAGGCGACCGCGGCGTCCCAGGTGTCGATCGAGACGTCGACATCGTCCGAAAACGGGGGAATGCACAACAGGTTGAACAGGTCGGTGTCCTCCAGCGCGTAGAGGCCCCTTCGCTGCTCCTCGAACCCTTGGCCGATGACGTCGAGGTCGCCGATCGCCGAGCCGTCGTGGCCACCGGTCAGCGGGACGTAGGAGGCCTCGACGGGCAGGGTCACTGGTGGTGAGCCGAGCACGCGCACGAGCGCTGAGCGCTCCTGGAGTACGTGGGTCACGAATCTCGAGCTCGTCGGGTCGGCGCTGAGCCTCGGCAGGCGCTCCTGCCTGATCACGCCCGGCGGGGTGTTCCCGTCGGTCTCCTGGACCGTGAGGTGGAAGAGGCCGTTGCGTACCGCGACCGGATGTTCCACCGAAACGCGCAGACGTCGGCCCCGGGTGCCAGGGTTCGAGGCTTCGATGCGCATGGCGCCTCCCCCTTCGGTGGGGAGGTCCACCCACGCCCGATCGCGGGCGTCCGGTGCGCTCTCGTGGTGGACCCGGACGATGACGGCCTCACCTCCCCCGTTCAGGAAGAACTGATGGAGCGCGTAGGTCATGGGGCTTTCGTCCCACAGCCCGCCGAAGACGGTGGTGAACTCGCCGAAATCCCGGACCTGCACCGCGGTGTCGAGCGGGCCGCTGAGTGCGCGGCCGATGAACGCCGTGATCGAAGTGGGGGCCCCTCGCACGGTGTGGTCGTCCAGCCCGAGGTCCCGGGTGTTGGCGAACGTGTTGGGCATGGCCGTGTCCTCGGGTCGGTGGGCGATACGTTCCGGCTGTGGCCGTCGAGGGACAGCGTCGGAGGCTGGGCGGTGGCCGGATCAGGCCGCATTCGGCTGAGGCGGTCAAATCCTATGTTAGGGGTCATGTCCCACTCTGCGACGGCGGCCAGTACGTGCCGCCGAGGACCTCATAGCTTGGGGGATAGGTGTCTTGTGGGTGTGTTCAGCGTTCTCAGAGGCGATTGGTGGCCCCGATTTGGCACCGGTGGAAGAGGTGCGCTAGAGTTCTCAACGCGCCGAACGCCACGGGGAAACCCGGTGCGGAAGACGCAATGCGGACGTGGCTCAGTTGGTAGAGCATCACCTTGCCAAGGTGAGGGTCGCGAGTTCGAATCTCGTCGTCCGCTCGGAGAAAAGTCTCTCCCAAACCCATGTGCGGAGGGTAAACCTCCAACGCGGTGGAGTGGCCGAGAGGCGAGGCAACGGACTGCAAATCCGTGTACACGGGTTCAAATCCCGTCTCCACCTCGGGCGGTTGGCGCAGTGGTAGCGCGCTTCCTTGACACGGAAGAGGTCGCCAGTTCAAACCTGGCATCGCCCACCGAGAAGCCCCCTCGTCAGAGGGGGTTTCAGTGGTTTTGGGGACGGAAACTTGAGAACAGTGGTGCAGTTGGTGGTGCAATTGCACGGAACCGGGATTGCCTCACCGCGTCACACCCACCTGCCAGACTAGACTCAGCAACTGCACCGACGAGACCGTGTCGGCCAGGCCCGATCAGAGTCGCCACAAAAGGTCGAGGCTAGGCTAGCTAGTCACAGTACTTGAAGCGTTCAGATTGGCATCATCGGTCATTGGTCTGAGCATTCTTGGCGATTTACTCCAGGCAGCCGCGATTGCTGCTAGCTTCTGGTTACCCAAGGAAAAGATCACGAATGTTTCGTAAAAAGAATCTCATCGGCGCAGCAGTTATCGGCTGCCTCGCGTTCGGCGTGCTCGCTCCGACCGCAGATGCCGCCTACACCTACTCCGGCAAGACCGTGACCCAGTCGGGCAAGACAGCTGGGTACGCATACGGGAATGTCGCAATGGACATCCTGTACGTCAGGAACAACGCGACTGCGAAGGCGGGTGTCTACAACGGGCGGGGCGTGTACGTTCAGGCTTACGCTTGGAACCTCTCGCAGACAGTGCCGGTCCGTAGCTCGAACACCACGAGCACCACTTACCAGAGTGTCGCCAACAAGGTGAACTACGGCGCACCGACAGGCGGCACCTGGACGGGGGCGACGAAGGTCTGCGTGGATGTCGCTTGGGCGGTTGACCCGTGCGGAACCCAGACCCAGGGTCAGATCTAGTTGATCAAGGTCGACGCGCTTACTGTCCGGTACCCGCGGGCAGTGACTCCCTCGGTGTCCGATGTGTCTCTCGAGTTGACTGAGGGAGTCACCGCGCTGCTGGGCGCAAACGGTGCTGGCAAGACGACTCTGTTGCGTACTTTGTCAGGGGCACTGAGCCCAACCTCGGGCCAGGTGACGATCAATAGCTTGAGCCCGTATGCGCGCAGAGAGCGCACCCGTGCGCTCGACAAGATCGCGTTTATGCCTCAGACCGCTGCGGTACCGAGGGACCTCACCGCTGTGGACTTTGTCGCCTACCTCACCTGGATGCGCGGCCAGCGTCGAAGCGTTGCCAGGGCGCGGGCCTTGGAGGCGCTTGATGCCGTGGGGCTGGCCAGACGTGCCGACGACAAGCTGAAGAAGCTCTCTGGTGGAATGGTGCGAAGGGTCTGGTTGGCGCAGGCCCTCGCGGCTCAGGCTGAAACCCTCCTGCTGGATGAGCCGAGCACGGGCCTGGACCCGCGACAACGAGCCACAATGGTGGAGCTCATCCAGGCGCGAGCCAAGGGAACGGTTCTACTCTCGAGCCACATCATTGAAGACGTGTTGTCTCTCGCCACCTCTGTGATCGTATTGCGCGAGGGACGCGTCGTGCATAACGGGCCGCTCACGTCAGAGGTCAACGAATCCTGGCTGCTCTCCCTGATCGGAGACGCTGAGGAATGAGCGCTATCTGCATGTGGATCAAGGCGTCCTGGAAGCTGGTCTTGTCTGCTTTGGCAGTCGCGCAGCTGATGGTGCTGTATAACGTGCAGCCAGTCGATGGAATCCCTTTCGGGTGGCGGGTCGACTGGTCATGGATGCTGTCGGTCTGGAGCGGCGCGACCCTGCTGATGTCGCCCGTGGCGGCCGCGGCCGTCGTCGCGTTGGTGTTGATCAATGTCGGCCCCGAGGTCCAGCAGGGCCTCCCAGCCAACGTGCAGAGATGGGGGCCCGTAGCGCATATCTCGGCAGCAGTGGCAGTTCAGGGACTCTTTGTTCAGCTGGTTGCGCTTGGCATCTGCAGCCTGGTGTGTTGGCTCTGCCAGGCAGACCCTCGTGGGCTCACATTGCCCTGGCAACTGCTCACGGCGCCGGTCGCGCTGCTCGCCGGAACCGCGGTGGGTTCAGCCGTGGCCATGCTCATCCCGACCTTCTGGAGTATCCCGGGCGTCTTGTTCGCGTTGTTCCTGGCGCACAGGATCTTCTTCTGGCACGGCTGGCCGGAGCTGTTCACCACCGAGATGGCCACGGGGATGGTCACGGGTGGCAGGCCGATTCCAGCGTTCCTGGCGGCCACCACCTGGCTCAATGTTGTGACCGCTGTCGCGATCTGGTCCGGCCTGATCTTCGTGACACATCGTGGGAGGCATCGCCCGTGGTTGGCCCTGCTGATCTCCCTGGTGTGCATTGGTGTAGCGCTGACGATCTACATGCCCTTCGTTCTGGCTGACGCCTGGGACACCTACGAGCCCATCGGATGAGGGTTTCGACGTCTGCACGATTGTGGCGATGGCCTGTCCTCGTCCTCGTCATGCTGGTCGCGGTCGCGTGCGTGCTTGTCTTCCGGAACGACTCGATGTACCTGCCCGGTGCAGACGGTCGACGTTACGCTCGGCAGTTCGTCGTTGCGTGGATGCCCGTCCTTGGCGCGGTTCTGCTCATCGACCCCACCCCGGAGATCACAGCAACTCTTCCGAGGGCTCGTCGGGTCTACGTGGCGCTGCGAGCCGCGATGGTGGTGGGGGTCCTTGTGCCGCTTGTGCTGGCCTGGTTTCTGTCTGATCAGCTCGTTGTCAAGGCCCTGTATGAAGCGTTCATCGTCGCTGTATTGATCACCTGCTCCATCATTGCCGTCTCACTGTGGCAGGCGTCAGGCGTGCTCATGGCCTCACTCCTTTCGGTTCTCTGGCTCCTGGCGGGCGACACCCTGGCGATGGTTCTGGGTTTCGCCGACATCACGGGACAGGCGATGCGGGTCGCGCCGGTGCACTGGGGACTCGCACTCGCCGGCCTCGGCCTGGCGGCAGTCGCCACACTGCGCGGGGCCGGCTCAACGCGCTGGCAGTGACCACGACCGGACCATGTGCAGTCATTGAATGGGCCAAAACGGGTCCGATCCGATCAACGAGAGTCGCCGACGGGACCAGCGATAGTCCACGCGGCGACGTCCAGATGGGGGCCGATCTGCCCCAGATCATGAGCGTCCCGCGCTGAAGGTCAGCGATTCGGAGACCTGCACACGACGCACGGCCAGCGGAGCAGTCGCGGGGGAGTGTGGCGAGTCCGACCGGGCCGATGTTGTTCGCCCAACTATGCTTGGGTCAGGGACAGGTTCCTGCCCTCTGAGGAGAGGCGGTCTCCGCGAGAAGGGGAAGCAAGTGACCCGGATCAACCCAGTGGCGCTCGTCCTGATCGCGATAGCGTCGGTTCAGTTCGGCGCATCCCTGGCCAAGGGGATCTTCGACACCGCCTCCCCGATCACGCTCGCGTTCCTCAGGGTGGCCATCGGAACCGCCATCTTCATCGCGATCTCCCGCCCGAGGCTGACCGGCCGAACTGGCCGAGACTGGCTGACCGTCGCCGCGTACGGGATCTGTCTGACCGGCATGAACGCCACGATCTACCTGAGTTTCGCGCGGATCCCGATCGGCGTGGCCGTCACCCTCGAGTTCCTCGGACCGCTCGCGCTGGCGGTCCTGGGAACCCGACGGCTGATCGACCTGGCATGGGTCGGGTTGGCAGGGGTGGGCGTGGTGCTACTTGGCGCTCTTCCCACCGACATCGATCCGGTCGGTATCGCTCTGGCGCTCGCGGCCGGGGCCCTGTGGGCCGGGTATATCGCGCTCGCCGGGCCGGTCGGGCGACGATGGGAAGGGATCAGCGGCCTCGCGGTGGGAAGCGCATTCGGAATGGTGCTGCTGGCCTGGCCGGCCATCGTCTATTCAGGGGATGCCTTCGCGACCCCGAAAATCTGGGCGACGATGGCGGCCGTCGCGCTGCTGAGCACCGTCGTCCCCTATGGGCTCGAGCTCCAAGCGCGCCGCTCCATCAAGGCTTCCACCTTCGGGATTCTGATGAGTCTGGAACCTGCCGCCGCTGCCATCTTCGCCTGGGCGTTGTTGGGAGAATGGCTGGGGATCGCTGAATGGGCCGCCATGGCCTGTGTGATCGTCGCCTCTGTCGGCGCGATCCGGACCGGAAAGCCCGCCAGGGCCGAGCAGTAGAAGGGACGATGATGGTCAGGAGACCCACCGGCACCCCGGCGCTACGCGCCCTCGTCGAGGCCGGGATAGCGCACACGGTCCACGAGTATGAGCACGACCCACGCGCGGCCGGCTTCGGCATTGAGTCCGCCGAGATGCTCGGATACCCTCCGGAGCGCGTCTTCAAGACGCTGCTCGCGGCTGACGGCAGCCAATTGGTAGTCGGCGTCGTCCCGGTCGACGGCCTACTCGACCTCAAGGCACTGGCGGCCGCCACAGGGCATAAACGGCTTGCGATGGCAGATCCGGCGGTGGCGGAGCGGGTCACCGGGATGGTCGTCGGCGGCATGAGCCCGATGGGGCAGAAGCGCCTGCTGCCGACAGTCGTCGACTCGTCGGCGCTCGGATTCGAGACGGTGCTGGTCTCCGGCGGCAGGCGTGGGCTCGATGTCGAGCTCGCCCCTGCCGACCTGGTCCGACTGACCAAAGCCCGGGTCGTCCCCATCGGCAGCCGGTAGGCTCTGGTCATGGCTGACGACGACATCACCACAACCCACAACCACGGGCGTAAGCGCTACGAGATCCATGTCGAGGGCGAATTGGCCGGTGTCATCGACTACCGCGACCGCGACGGCGCCATCGACATGTACCACACCGGGGTCGAGCCACAGTTCGGCGGCCGGGGTCTCGGTGGGAAGATCGTGGCATTCGCTCTGGGGGACGCCCGCAGTGCGGGCGCGAAGGTGATCGCGACCTGCCCGTTCATCGCCGGATACGTCGAGAAACACCCGGAATACGCCGACCTGCTCGCCTGAGCGCCGGGATTCAGTCCAGGAAGATATCGGGGTACAGCGCCTCGTCGGGGGTTCCCGGCACGGCCGCGTAGCGGGAGAAATCAGCTACGCCCCTGGCCCGCAGCACATCCTCAACGATGAGAGACTGGCCGGTCAGGTCGCGTGCGCGGGTCGTGATCACCGCGTAGGCCGCGTCCGCATAGATGTGGGGGGTCCGTGACGCCGCCATCAACCTCTCGCCGCCGAGCACATTGCGGACGGCGGCAGTGGCAATCGTCGTCTCCGGCCAGAGCGTGTTCGCTGCGATGCCCTCTTCTTCGAACTCGGCAGCCAGGCCAAGCGTTGCCATGGTCATGGCGTACTTGGCGAGGGTGTAGCCAGTGTGGGCGCCGAGCCACTTGGGCGACAGGTTGACCGGCGGCGAAAGCGACAGGATGTGCGGGTTGCGCGACTCACGCAGCGCAGGCACCGCGGCACGCGACAGCATGAATGTGCCCCGTACGTTGACGTCCTGCATCAGGTCGTACTTCCTGGCCTCCAACTTCAGCGAACCCGACAGGTCGATCGCCGACGCGTTGTTCACGACGATGTCGATGCCGCCGAACGACTCCATCGCGGCCCTGACCGCACGTTCGATGTCGCCGTCGTCGCGCACATCGCCCACGACGGCGACGGCGTTCCCACCGGCCGCACGGATCTGATCGGCAGCCGTGTGGATGGTGCCTTCCAGCCTCGGATGGGGCCGGTCGGTCTTGGCCAGCAGCGTGATGTTCGCGCCGTCAGCGGCCGCACGCAAAGCGATCGCGAGGCCGATTCCCCTGCTGCCACCTGACAACAGGATCGACCTACCGGTCAGCGTGTTCACCGGCGGGAGCCCTTGGCGGCGAACGCTGCGATCCGGGCCTGGGCCTCTGGGGTCCCGAAGGCCGCCCCGATGGTGCGGGCCTCCTCTGCCAGTTGGGCCTCGAAAGACCTCGACCACCGTGAGCGGATCAGCCGTTTTGCCGCCCCGTATGCGCCTGACGCGCCGTCTGCGATCGCTCTGGCGACCGCAGACGCCCGCTCTCGTACCTCGGTGGGGCCGGTCACCTCGGCGATCAGCCCCCAATCCAGCGCCTCATCGGCGCTCAGTAGCCGTGAGGTGAGAACCAGTTGAAGCGCCCGACGCTCGCCGACGGCCCCCGCCAGTTGTGCGGTCACGGAGAGGTCCGGGGTGAGGCCCATGTCTGCGTAGAGGCTCCCGATCCGACAGTCAACTGCGGCGACGGCGTAGTCGGAGCCGAGCAGGATGCCGAGGCCACCACCGGCGGTGGTTCCCTGGACTGCCGCGATCACCGGGACGTCCGAATTGACCAGTGCGGCTATCCCGTCATTGATCGTGTGCGCCAGCGACTCGAGCCGGTCGCCGAACTCAACCCCGCCGTGCGCCATCGCGCGGACGTCCCCGCCTGCGCAGAACGCCCGACCTTCGGCCTGCAGCACGATGGCCTTGATCGCCGGGGCGGTGACCGCCTCACGCGTCACCCTGGCCCACATCCTTGCCATGCCGATGTCGAAGGCATTCAATCGCTCAGGGCGGTTCAGGGTGATGAAGCCGACACCGGCATCCTCATGAAACAGCACCGACGGGGCTTCCTCGCTCATGTGTTCTCCCTTGAACTCGTGGCTTCCTCCCAACATTAGTGCCCTTGTCAGGTCTTCGCTACGCCCGCAGAAACGTCGGCGGCCCGGCGCCGTGAAGCGCCGGGCCGCCCCTCTGCAGCGAGGGGTCAGCGGAACAGCACGCGGCTGTTGAATACCTCCTGCATCACCACCTTGTACCCAGCGGATGTGCGCATCACGACTTCCGTGGTGAGGTACGAGCGGCAACCGTTGCGCCCCGTGGCTGCGGTGTCGCACTCGGTGCGCCACTGCCGGCCGGATGAGGTGAAAGAACCCGACCGTCCGAGCGGGTTGCCCGCCCACTGGGTCCTGGTCATCAACGGAAGGTACGTCAGGTTGTTGAACGTCCAACCGGTCGTCGTCACGAATCGGCCCTGCTGCCGCGTGGTCGTCGTCGCGACGATGTCGGTTCGGCAACGGACGGTCTGTGAGTACGGCTCACATGAGGTGAACCAGCGGCGACCGTTCACGAGGTGCAATCCGGGCGTTGTGTACAGGTCCACCTGGCTCGGGGCCGAAGGGGTGGGTGTTCCGGAGGGCCGTGGTGTGGGAGTGAGGGTCGGCTGCACCGTGGGCGTGGCGCTCGGGGACGCACTGACCGTCGGCGTAGGACTTGGGGTTGGCGTGGGTGTTGGTGTTGGCGTGGGTGTTGGTGTTGGGGTTGGCGTGGGTGTTGGTGTTGGCGTGGGTGTTGGTGTTGGTGTTGGCGTGGGTGTTGGTGTTGGCGTGGGTGTTGGTGTTGGTGTTGGTGTTGGCGTGGGTGTTGGTTGGCTTGCCGAGCCGACCGCCGTCGAATCCAGGACGAAGCGTGCCTCACCCCGGCGGTTGTTTCCTGACCCGAATACGCCCGCATCGAGCCTGGCGTCTGTCGAGCGCAGGGGTGCCGACCCGACCGGGGTCCAGTCTTCGCCCTCGGCCGACCGCCAGTAGG
>NZ_FQZG01000062.1 GCF_900141915.1 Tessaracoccus bendigoensis DSM 12906
GTTCCGGAGCGCCCCTCGCGAATGAGCGAATTGAAACTCGGCGGCCTCGAGCAGCGAGCTCAGGAAAGTGTTCCGGAGCATCCCTCGCGAATGAGCGAATTGAAACCTTGATTCCGGGGTCGACGGACTGGTCGTCGAGGATGTTCCGGAGCACTCCTCGCGAATGAGCGAACTGACTGAAGCGGTCGCACCCGCTCAGCGTCGGCAAGGCCAGCAGCACATGCCGCCGTGGTGGAGCGCTCGAGGGGATCTCGCTTGCGAAGCTCATGGACCTCCGGCGCCCGCGGGACACGAGCCTCGTGTCGGCCAAGTTCGGCTGTGAAGAGGCGCGAGGACCGCAGTCATGCAGTGCCGATGATGGTGGCTGGTGGGGCCTGGGCACCGATGGCGTGGACTACTCCGGGTCGGGCTCCTGTGCCGCAGGGTTGACGCAAATCGCTCTGTCCGTCATGTTGCTGTAGACCGCCCCGAGGCAGAAGGACAAACCCATGACCGCGGACTTTGTGAACCCCTACACCTTCATACCGTTGCCCGCGGCCGTGGTGCGTCGCGAACCACCCGGACATGCGCCCACCGCCGATGAGGCGGGGACACGCTACGTCGGGTCCTTCACGGTCACCTGGCACCTTGAGGCGCAGATGGCGGTTCCCACAGACGAGTGGGGCGCGTTGGGCGGCACGATCCGGATTCCCGGTTCGTCTGTCAAGGGTGCCGTGAGGAGTGTCCACGAGGCCCTGTTCGGCGGCTGTTTGAGGCAGGTCGACCTCGACTTCAGCCCGACATACAGGGACCTGCCGAAGCCAAAGGGAATGATTGGCTGGCGGATGGCCGTCGTCCTGCGACCCGGCTGGGACGATGGCCCTCTTCGTGTCTTGCTGTGCGCGGAGCATGACCTTCCGATTCCGACCGTCCGGGCGCGCACGCTACTCCACTCTCCCCAGCTTGGTGGCTCGATACCGCAGACAGGTGACCTCATCGAGGTCGGCGCACTCGCCGACGTGCGCAACGGCAAAGGTCACCTTGTCCGGCGTCGAGCTGACACCATTCTCGGTTGGACTCGCGCGCCGCAGAACCCGTCACACTACGAGCAACATGCTGGCAAGTACCTACTTCTGGTTACATCCCAGGGTGCACGTAAGGACAACCATGACTGGCACTGGGCGATTGCACCCCTCACCGAGGAGATACGCACCCTGTCGGAGGACGCGGTGAGGAAGTATCAGGGTCGCTCCGTTGGCGCCAAAGAGTCGGGGACGCCGGGCGCTGGCGGACTGATCGATGTGAAGCAGGGCCGGGACCTTCTTGCGCGTCGGCGTCCCCAGGCAGTCGATCTGGTTCCCGGAGACGTGGTGTGGGTTCAAGAGGATGGTGTGGAGGTCGAAGATGTAAGGCTCAGCCAGATCTGGAGGCGGCGCCTGGGTTCGGACGAGGCCGTCCGCCGCCGCATCCCTGACGCGACCCACCCGTGTGCAGATGCCGAGCTCTGTCTCACTTGTGCGGTGTTCGGGTCGGCCGACACACACAACGAGGAGTTCAAACCTCGGCGCCTGAAGGAGGGGAAGCAGAACTCCTACGCGGGACACGTACGCTTCGGAAGCGCTGCCCTAATGGGTCCGGTGGGGTCGACGGAAGCCCTGGCTCCGTTGGCGCAGCCCAACCTGGGCTCCGGAGTGTCCTATCTACAGCCCCAGCAGAACCCACCTGATCCTGACGGACCCGATGCTCGGCTAACCCATTGGGAGCGGGAGCGGGGATGGCGACAGCTTCGCGGACGCAAGTTCTACTGGCATTCGGACCCCGAGGACCAGCGCCGTGAACTGGAGCAGAGGACGAATGGTCGGCCCGTCGACTACCGATACTTGAAGCGAAACAACCACGCAGACAACGCATGCAGTGTGGCGCTCGTGCTCAACCCCGGGCAGCGGTTCACTCAGAAGGTGACCTTTGACGGGCTCGACGAGATTGGGCTTCAGACTCTCCTCGCCGCAATCGAACCAAGGAGGGTTCTCGACGGTGAAGGGCCGTACGCGCTGCATCTGGGGCGCGGCAAGCCTCTGGGGCTCGGTTCGGTTCGGGCAGAGATCAGCGGCCTCCAAGTCACCACGGTTCGGGACCGCTACTCCCGTGGCGACTCAAGGGACGCCCTACCGTCGTTCGAGGCAGTGGATGTGAACTTGATGCGCGAGCGATGCGGGCCGCTGAGCGACGCCCATCAGGCCGCACGTAAGATCCTCAGCTTGAACGGGCTCGGTGACAACCAATGGAAGGTTTCCTACCCCACGCTTGCGCCGTGGTCCGCCTTCGGGAGGGTGGTGGATGGTCGCAGCGCCTTTGACGAGTCATTCGAGTTCTTCAAAGAACACAACGGGCCCGCGGACAGGCCAAAGGAAGCGAGGCACTACCGGTGGACGCCTGGCAAATGGACTCCCATGCCTGAGGCGCGCGATGCCGACCAGCGCTGGGGGCGATGATGACGACATACCTGGTTATCGGGGCCGTTCGTATTCAACAGTGGATCACCCGTTCGCCCCGACTCGCTCTCACCCGCGGCGCGTCGCTTGCCCTGACGCAACGGACATCCTCACAGTATCTCCACGGAAGGTTCGCCTCGCCGCTCCGGCTATCAGAGGCGGTGCCGGAGATCGCCGGAGTCGTTGTGTTGGAAAGCGATGAGGACCTGGATGACTCGCAAGTTCTGAACGCGATGAAGGTCCTGGGGGTCGAACTCCCCGGCATCGAGTGGACGGCGTGGGTTGCAGCTGCGCCGTCCTACATCCAGGCCTATCGAGATACCGACGGCGGCCAGCGTGGCGGCCGAACCTACCATCTCGCCCCGGCTTCTCGGCGGCTGCCGATGCTCGTGGAATGCGAAGGATGCCACGAGGAGTCGGCGACGGTAAAGAGACTGCTGCCAGACGGCAAGTCCCATTCATACGGCGAGGACTGTGAGATCCGCCGAGGCTTCCATGAGGAGGAACTGAAGCGGCTTCGCGCCGCGTACGCGGCGGCCGGTCCAGACGGGAACGGGGCAACCGAAGCCACACAGTTTGACCACCTGGCGCACGTGGAGCCCCGGCCGGAGAAGGGGGAACGTGACCCACGCCTTCACGTCATGGGCCGACGCGACGCCGACAACCACATCGCCCTCGTCGCGGCTGACGGTAACAGGATCGGTGACTTCTTCAAGGCGGTTGCCGACGTTGGCGATGCGGCAGTACACACACGTTTGTCGAAGGCACTCGACGACGCAACCCGCAAGGCGTGCGTCGAGGCCCGCCAGAAGACGGAGCGTCACATGACCAAGCCGCAGTACTACCCCGACGTCATCCACTACGTCGGCGGAGACGACGTGCTCGCGTCAGTCGCCGGCCGCTTCGCCTGGATCTGGGCAGTGGCTCTCGGCGAGGCATTCGAGCGCGGCTTTCAGGACGAGGTCGAACGGGCCTTGGCAGGCGTGCCTGCCCAGCAGGCATCGGCAATCAGACAAACCGCAAAGGCAGCCAGCCTCGGCATCGGCATGGTGTTCACGCAGGTGAAGGAGCCCTTTGCTCTCGCGAGGGAGTTCAGCGGCAAGGCGGAGTCGCTGGCGAAACGAGCGGGCCAGGGAAAGCGATCCGTGATCGCATGGGCCGACACCACCGTCGACGACAGGGTGCTTGGTGGTCATCACATCGGCCTCGCGGAGGCAAGCATGCAACTGAGCGAGGGACATGCACTGAGCAGCCTCACCTCTAGTGCACGTAGCACCCTGACTGAGCTGCTTCGAAAGACGCCTTCACATATGCAGCTCGACAGGATCTATGAGTGGGCCAGCCGCACCCGTAACGAGCGAATCAAGGACCGGTTGATTCGCGAAACCGACCCCGACAAGGGGTGCGTGACTCTGGCCGCAGACCTGGACCGTGCCCGATGGTGGCCGGCCGCACACCTGGAGGAGATTCGATGAGACTCACTTTCAAAGTGGATTTCCATGGGCCATTCATCGTCAGCACGGGTTCCGCGTCTGACTCGCTCGACCACACGGTAGATGAGGAAGAGCCCTTCCCCAGCTCGGAGCTGAAAGGGCTCCTGCGGGCGCACGCCAAGACATGGTTGGGGATCCCGGAAAGAGTCGTCGGCGAGATCTTCGGTACCGCGACGGCCAATGGCGCCTGGATCTTCTCCAGCGTCTCGGTCCAGAAGATGCAGCAGATCGACGACCTGGCCCCCGGTCTCGATCCCAGCATCTGGAACAGGGTCACTGTCGACAGTGATGGTCGAGCTCAAGAGCGCGCGCTGGTGTCCGGACGTCAGGTCTGGGCATCGGAAGGCGAGTTTGCAGCCACCTGGGACGGCGCAGGCGAAGTCCCCACGGCGCACATGCTGGTGATTCGTGCCGCTGCCCGCGACATCGTGTCCGTGGGCATGAACCGTCGGCGTGGGTTCGGATGGGTCACCGTCACTGACTTGGAGCCTTGGAGCGAAGCGGACTCGCTCGCCCTGCACGATATTAGGATGACCAATGGCTGACTATGAACTGGCCCTCTGCTTCGAGACAGCCTTCAGCGTCGGAGTGGGAAACGCGTCGCTCTACCACACCGCGACGGCGCGGGTCATTCCTGGCGCGACACTGCGCGGTGCGCTCGCGGCCACCTGGTGGCGGCGTCCCGACGCCGACCAAATGGCCTTCGTTGAACTGTTCGATGACGACCTCCTCGTCACGGCGGCGTACCCACCCGACGCCATGCTTCGAACGGCCGCGACCTTCGTCTGCAAGTACATGACCAAGCCGGAATGCGGCCAGGTCGTCGTCGATGAAGCAGTCTGGGAAGCTGCCGAGTGCGGAACTGCTCCGCATGAGTGCTGGGTGTGTGACGGCCCGCTGAGGCTTGAGTCGGGGTGGGTGTCCCTCCCGGAGGCTAAGCGGCGGGGTAGGGTGCAACTCGACACCCAAGAGACGGCGCAGGACGGTGCTCTCTTCTCGCGTGAGTACATCCCTGTAGGCAACGGTGCCTATGTGGCGACCATCCAGACGACCAAGCCCGTCGACTGGCTGGAGGGCGCCACCGTTCGCGTGGGGCATGGACGATCGCAGGACCTTGGCCGCGCCACCATTCGTGTGACCGAGATGCATGAGGGACAAGAAGACTGGCCCGAGACGGACCGCCCACTGGCGTTGCACCTCACCAGCCCTGCGGTTATCACCGACGAATGGGGAGCATCGAGCGTCGACTACCGAGACCTGGAAGCAGAGCTTCGCCGCGTGTCTCTGGAGGAGGTCAAGCTGCGCGAGAGACAAAGGTGGCTACGCAGCGAGCTCATCACGGGATGGCATGGACAAAGCGCGTTGCCGAAGCAGCCGGAATGGGGCCTGGCCGCCGGATCGACCTTCGTCGTCGAAGGCCTGTCCAGAGCGGGTTGGAGCCGGCTTCGGAGAGGGATCGGCTGGCGGCGGGCTGAAGGATACGGCCAGGTGGCGTTGTCTCCGCTTGAGCCGAAAGCGCATCCCCCTGAGCGAATCTCCTTCGAAGACTGGCGAAGGCTCAGCGCACCTCTTCGGAAGCAGCAGGCCATCTGGGATCAGCTGCGCCGCCTGCTCGTCGAAACCATTGGCTCCTTCGCGAAGAGCGACGAGGTCGATGAGACGGCTGTTGCGAATGCGGTCGAGAGGATGAAACCAATGCGCGCGGTAGGTGCCGGGCTGCTGAAACCCCACGTCGCCACGATCCTGAGCCTGCCGAAACCTGACCTTGAGATTCTGAGTCGACATCTGTCTGCACCGAGGGGAGATGACCAGCGATGGGCATGAGATACACAACAATCCTGCGGCTGGAGTTCATGATCGATAGGCCATGGGCGATCGGAGCGTTCACAGCCTTCGGCGCCGATGATCTCGGCAAGGACGACAGCGTGCAGCAGCCGATCCAGCGTCGCCCGGACGGAGCAGTACACCTGCCAGCAGCGTCGTTGGTAGGCAGCTTGCGGGCGCACCTCGGCACGTGTGCAGCGAGATGGTTGGGAAGTGAGAAGGCCGACAGTCAACCCCAGGGCGGGAGGACTTCGCCTTCGCCTCTGAGAGCCGCTGGGGCCCAGTTGCTGACGGTGGGATCGCCTGAGGTCTCAACGCATGTGAGGATCGACGCGTCGAGGAGAGCGGCCGCTGCTGGCCAGCTCACGACACGCGAGTACGTGCCGGAGAACACCAGGGTTCGTTGGTGGCTCTTCTGGGATCGGGAACACATTGCGCGCCGGGATCTGGATGACTTGCTGGCAGCGATTGAGGATTGGCAACCGATCGTCGGGCGACACCGCGTAGCGGATCAAGGACGAGCCAGGCTGTCGGGGATTCACCATGCGACCATCGACCGGCATGATCCGGTGGACCTTACATGGTGGCTCCAGCAGCGAGGCGACACCATCGCGAATCCAGCCAGTGCTCCGCCTCCAGGCGGTTGGCTCACGCACACGGTGCCGCAACTGGCTCCCGAAGAGCCGCTGCTGGAGTGCGAGTTCGAGGTAGTCGATCCGCTCCATCTCGGCACCGGTGAGGTGGTCAGCTCCGATGGGTACAACAACACCTTGGGCAGCAGCCGCACGTTGAGCGCTACCTCGTGGCGGGGCATCTTCAGACATAGGGTGAGACACATCCTCGAAGTCACTGGCGCCGACGCGACGCCGGTCGTTGAGAAGCTCTTCGGAGCCGGCCGGGAGAAGGGCGCCTCCGAGGATGCGGGATTCCGCGGCTCACTGCGGTTCGCCGCATCTCCTGTCCATGGGGTTCCGCCTGAGCTGCCGTGTCTCACCCAGGTTGGCATCGATCGCATCTCCGGCGGGACGGTGATGAACTCGAAGGAACGACCGGCCGATTCCCATGGTTCGCTCTTCCGGGCTCAGTATCTTCCGCCGGGAGCGACCCTCGTACTACGCATTTACGGCGACGCGTCCCCAGGAGAACTCGACCTCCTCGAGGCTGTCGTCCGAGACATCGACGATCAGATCGTCGGCGTCGGCGGAATGACCACGCGAGGCTACGGTTCGCTGAAGTTGACGAAACAGTCACTCAAAGGAGGGGCCCGATGACGAACTGGTGGGTTGCACCACTGACCGAGAGAGCCGGAGACACGGAGGGCATCCAACAGTTCGCCTGGACCGATCATGACGGCTGGCACGTCGCTGCAACGCTCCCCGAACGGTCGGTACCGACGGGTGTGATCTGGGGATGGGGCGACTCCGTGTGGGCGTATTGGCGTGAGGAGCGGGACCGAGTGCAGGGCGTGCTGCTGCGGGAAGCCGATCAGGCGCCGTCCCCCCGATGGGTGGCGGCACAGGCCAGTCGGATCGGGTCCTCGGGGAAGCCCTCATTGCCAGCACTGCACCGGGAACCGAGGTTCTTTCGGACCGACGACGGTGACTCGAGACGTTGGCGGGGTGTTCCGGCGAGGATCATTCGAGTGACGGAGCCCACGCGCATCGATCTGGTCGAGGTGGGCTGACGAGCCTCCGAGCTCACTGGTGTCGCTTAAGATCGCGTTCTTGGTTCATACATGAACCAAGAACGCGATCTTAAGCGACGTTTGAAGGTCGGGGATGGAAGTCGAACACCGCCAGTGATTCGTCCGTCGCCTCGATGTTGGTCTTGATCAAGGCTCGAGCGCCGCCCTCCTGAGCGCCCAAAAGGACGCCTGGCCGGGTCCCGCCCCATCCGTCGCACGGCTTGTACTACAGCCGACTCTCGTGCTCCACGTCGATGAACCCCTCGATCAGGCCGATTTGTGCGTTTTGGCCGAAGGCGACGGGCCTTCTTGGGTTTACTGGTCATGAAGCAAGCATCACGCCACGCCCTCCAGCGCATCGCCGCCCTCGCCCTCTCCGTCTGCGTCTTGTTCGGGCTCACCGCCTGCAACGACGACGAGACGCCGCCCGACCTCGACACCGACGGTGTCATCGTCATCACCAACGCCCGCGCCAACGTGCCCACGCCCCAGCTGTCCCCGATCACGGAGACGCTGATCGGCGAGGCGCTCAAGGCGAAGCTGCCCGTCGTCGTCATATCCGCCGACGGCACGCCCGCCCCTGTCGACCTCGCGATCCCCGGCGTCGACGGCTGCAACAACCGGTCCGCCTGCGCCAAGCGTCTGTCCGAGGCCCTCGGCTACGTCGCCATGGCCATCACCGCGAAACCCGACGCCGACGGGGCCAACGCCTACGGGGCGTTCGCCGTCGCCCGGGATGCCGCGCAGTCGCTCAGGCTTACGAGCCCGACGCTGATCTGCCTCGAGTGCGGCATCGACACCCTCGGCGCGCTGAGCATGACCGGCGAAGGCCGCCTGGCAGCAGACGCCGAGGCCCACCTGGAATACCTCACCAGCACCGGCCAGCTCGTCACCTTCGACGGCTTCGACAGTGTCCACATCATCCTCACCTCCATGGGCCTCACTTCGGCGCCCCAGGACCCGCTCAGCCCGAGCGACATCACGCGCCTCGCGGGAGTCTGGAGCGACGTCCTGACAGCGGGCGGGGCGACCGTGACCGTCGACCCAAACCCGGTCGGTGGAGAGCCGATCGACACCGAGTACACCGTCGAGCCGGTTGTCGTGCCCCCGCCGCCGACCCCTCCGACGCCGAGCCCGACGTCGGTGTGTACCCCCGTCGAGCTGTCCTTCGACGGCGCCTCCGACGCCCGGTTCCAACCCGAGACGGACTCCTGGGTCGACATCGACGCCGCGCGTGAGGCGCTGCGCCCAACCGCCGACTGGCTGAAACAGGCCCCAACCCGCACGGCCCGCATCCTCGGCACCACCGCCGACATCCTCTCCGGCGACCCCGACGAAGGCATCGAACTCTCCACCAGGCGGGCGCAGGCCGCGGCCGCACTGCTCGTGGAGCTCGGCGTCCCGCAAAGCCAGATCGTCGACGTCGCGGGCCTCGGCCCCAACTATCCGGGGAAGGTCGCCGACCGTGACGCCGACGGCGAACCCATCCCCGCCCTGCGCACCAAGAACCGCAAGGTGATCGTCGAGATCGCCGAGAACTGCTGAAAGGAAAAGTCATGAAGAAGATCCGCATCTCCCCGTCCCACGCCAGCGTTCCCGAGGCGCTGGCCCCGTTCCTGGCGGCGCCCGACCGGCCCGTCCCCTACCGCTGGTGGACCCGCCTGTCCGACCGCTGGGCTGGCCGACGCGACCGCGTTGCTTCGCGGCACCAGCCCACCCCCGAGGTGGCGGAGGCCGACACCCCTTGGCTGCGTCGCCTCATCGCCGACTGCAACAACGCCGTCGCCACCGGAAGGGTGCGCACCGAGGCACTCGTGTCGATCCTCGACCGGGAACGTGCCACGCTCCTCGGTGAGATCGACCAGGCGAAGCTCGCCATCGCCGACCTCACCGCCGACCTGTCACACCTCGACGCGGTGCCGATCACCGGCGACGCCGTCGGCCCCGGTGAGATGTACAGCTCGAGCGAGGAGCGCCTGCGACGGCGCCGCCATGAGCGGAACCAGCGGTCGGGCAGGCTGAACGGCCTGCTGGGTGCCGCCCGTGCACGGCTCGCCGACGCCCACAAGCGCGTCGAGATCATCGAGCAGGAACGCAAGAGCCACTGGGTGGTGCTCCAGGAGCGAACCCGGGTCCTGACCGAATACCACCAGCGCCGCGCCGCCACCTACACCGGCGCGCTCGAGAACCGCCGGAGCGGGCAGTTCTGGGCGGTGCCCCAGTTGGAGATCCCCGACTGGGCCCGCGCCGACCTCGGCACCGGCGGGCGTGATGGCGACGCCGTCGCCCCCATCCTCACCCTCACCGGAACCAACTGAAAGGCATCACCATGACACTACGCACCTGGCTGCTAAGGCGCCTGACTCCCCAGAGCCCCGACGCGCCCCGCACCCTGCCCAGACCCGTCCGCGTCAACCTGGCCGACATCGAGCGCCACGACGGCCGCTTCGTCGTCGTCCCGGAGTGGAGTTCACTCTCACCGGCACCGCCACGTTGGGAGATTCCCGAGGCCGGGCCCCAGATGGCCTGGATCGACGGCCTCGTCGCAGCCCATGCGCAGAGCGGCACGCTCGACGGCCTCGTCCCGGACCTTCTCGACCGGCTCATCGCCTTCAAGATCGACGAGGTGCGGGCGCAGATCGACGAAGCGAGAGTCGAAGGGGAGCGCCTCCTGCAACGCCTCAGCGAGCAGGCCAAGATGGCGCAGAGCGCCCTGGCCCGCGAGACCGGAGAGTGGAAGAGCAGGCTCGCCGTCGCGGAGGCCGGATACGCGCGAGCCTACGAGGAACTCACCTGGGAACTCCCCGCCGAGGCGGTTCCCGATGACGTCGGCCCCGACGACTCGGGCGCCGCCGCGCCTGACGCCGACGACGAGCCTCCCGCGCCCGATGCGGCACCCATTGCCCTCAACGCCCTCTGAGACAAGGAAACCGAAATGACCACGACAACCACCTCCTTCCGTCCATCAATCGAGCGCCCCAGCTCCGGCCGACCACCCGGCATCCACGGCCCGGGCGCCTTCTGGATCATCGTCTACATCTGCGCCATGCTCGGCCTCGCCGTCGACGCCACCCTCGCATCCTCCGTCGTGGGGAGCGTGTTCAACCTCCCGACGGTGGGCACCTACGCCTTCCTCGCCATCATCGGGGTCGTGGTCGCGCTGGCGGCCACGAAGGCGGCCTCCTGGTACAACGCCGGATACCGCGGCCGGGCGGGCGTCGCGCTCGTCGGAGTCGCGCTGGTGGGGCTGTTCCTCGCCTGGCTCCGCCTCTCCGAGGGGGTCGCCGGCACCGTCCAGATCGACGCCACCGCCTTCGGGACCTCGGCGCCCGAGAGCGCCAACCACGACCTGCCGGCGACCGCCCTCATGCTGGGCATCTTCGCCCTGTCTGCGACGTCGGTCTACCTGACCGCCCTCAAGATCTTCGTGCCCGCCCGGCGGGAGCTGCGGCTACACCAGGCCGAGCGGGGCGTCGCCGTCGAGCGGCTCGGGCAGCTTGAGGGTGAATCGGTGGCCATTCGGGAGCGTCTCGCCTACCGCGACGAGATGGCGCGCCAGTTGGATCGGCAGAGGGAACATGCCCTCGCGGAAGCAGAGGGGCGCGAAGCGGAGCTCAAGGCTTACGCCCGCGACGCGATCGCCCGCGCCGTCGGGCAACCCGACGCCACCCCGCTCGTGCGGGCCCCGCACGAACCGGCCCGGGCCGGGGAGGCCGATGCCGCTCCGGTCTCTGGCGACGACCTGGCCTGAGTGGACGAAACTGCCACCCTCTCCGTCGAGTGCGACCCTAAACTGTCTCGCAAGCCGACGGAGGGGGCGGTCATGGACGACCTTGGCACAGAGTGGGACGGGCTTGAATCCGAGAGTGTTTCGGCACTGGACAGCGCGGTTTCCCTTGTAAACAGCATCGCAGAGCGAATCCGTGCTCGGATCGCCCGGGGTGAGCCCCAACGTGGGATCGAGGAGCAGGCCCTCGGTGAAGCGTTGGTGTACCGCATCCGGAAACTCATGGAAATGAGTGATGAGGAACTCGTCAACATCGACCCGAACCAGCAGAAAGCGTTCCTCAGAAGGATCTACAAGCTGAGACGCAGCCAGATCGGGAAGAATGCTGGCGAGGGTCCAAAGACCGTGCCTCTCGACGAAGATCGGAACAAGGAGCCGTCGGTGGTCGCGCCGCCTGCCAGGTTCCGACCCAGCGATTCAGTCGTGGTGGCGGCGTGGGTCCGGCTGCTCGAACTTATGTGTCGCCGCACGAACCGGCCACTGTTGGCGCAGGACGAGGCGACGGTTGTGCGGTTCTATCTTGACTGCGAGCTGGGCCTCCCGATGATGACGCCGGAGGATTCGGACATCCTGCACGGCTTTGCCAACAACGGGCGGTACTGGAAGCGAGACCTCGCGAAGGAACTGGGCCAGCGGCCCGGCTTCGTGAGCGACACCATCACGAAGCTCGTCCTGGCAGCACGCACCGCGATCTACCAGTTCATCCTGCTCGCACCTGCCGGGCAGGCCGTGCTTGATCGCAAACAGATGGGCCCGCTGATCGACCTTGTTTACGGGGTGAACAAACACCTCACGACCCCCCAGAGGAAGCTCCTCGAGCGCGCGCCGCGACACCTCGTCCAGGACGACGACGGCTTCCTGATCGACGTCGCCGGGCTCGCCGAAGACCCGGGGCCCCGCGGCGCGATGACGATTCGACAGACGATCGGCGAACTGCACGTGGCCGAGGAGCGCTACGCGGCCCAGGTCCCATCTCAGCAACACCACCCACCACGTTTCCGGTGCGTCGCAGGCTGCGACCTCCACCGACCCATTGAAGAGAACTGACATGACCGACGAGACCCTCTCACCCCAAGACCAACAACTACTCACAGTCCTCAAACGCGGGGCCGCGGACCTGTGGCTCGTCGACGGTGTCGAGGCCGGCTTCGACGAGGAGCAGGCGCGTGCCGTGCTCGCGTCACCGACCCTCATGGAGACGCTGGCCGAGATCGGCGGCGACATCGAAGCCGGCCCCGGCTTCGTGCAGGCGGCCATTGAACAGTCCGAACGCGGACGCCTGAACCGGCGGCTGCTGCGCCAAGCCACCCGATCCCGCCGCTCACCGGGCGGGGCCCGCACCCCAGCCCGCTACGAACTGGGCGTCTGGTTGAAGGAGACCCCTCCCGGCACGGGGGACCCCGCAAATCCGTTCGACGAGGCCCTGCTCGACCTTGAGCTGGGCGCCCTCGCCTGGGAGAACGCGCGGGCTCTGGCTAGCACCGACGCGGCGAGGGTGGCGCTGGACGGCGCCGGGCCGACCCTCCTGGGGCTCGCCGTCCGGATCGACGGTTGGACAGGTTGGCGGCGTGAGCTCGCCGATGAGGTGCTCCTCACCGCCTGCCGGGCGTTCGTCGCCACGCATCCCGACGCGCAGGAGACCCCCGCGGTCGGCCGGGTGATCGCCGCGCTGGAGGTCGGCGGGTCGGCGGCTGACGCCGTCGACGATGGCCTGGTTCCGGTGCGTGCTTCGGGCCGGGACGCCTTCGCGTTGGCGGCCGGGGGCGAGGGATCGGAGGATGTGGTGCTGGCCGGGTCGGTGCTGATCGACCCTGATCAGATCGAACCCAGGAGCGTCGCGCCCGGCTGGGATGGGCTGTGGGAGGTCACCGAGGGTGCCGAAGTTGGGCTGCGAATCCGGGTGGCCGTCGGCGATACACCTGTAGAGGCCTTGACGGCGCACGTCACGCTCGATGCCGTGCAGTTCACCGTCGAACTTGCCCGTGAGGACGTCGCCTACGACGGCGGGATCGTCCTCGACGACGTCCCCGGTGCCGTGCGTGTCGAGGCGACGGCGCTGGACGGTGAGCCCTCGGCCGCGTCGGACGATGAGATCCGGGAGCAGCAGGAGGCGATCGCCCGGGTGCTTGAAGGACGCAGGGCCGCGTACGACGGCGGCGCCGTCAACCCGTTGCCGCTGGCGAATCGCCCGTTCCTGTGCGAGTTGGTCGCCTGGGACCCGGGATTGTAGCGGGAGGCTGTCGAGCCGAACGGTCGGTAGGGGACGCCGTCGGCGGCGCGAACACCCCTTAAGATCGCGATGTTCGTTCACTGATGAACCAACATCGCGATCTTAGTGCGCACTCGGGGCGGTCAGGAACCGATGGGGGAGCCGGGCTCGGCGATCGTCTCTTCGAGTGCATCCAGATCGTCAGGCGAGAGCAGCACCGCCGAGGGATGACCGTGAACCGTTACGGTGACGCGATCGTGCTGCCGGTGTCAACAAGGTCGCAAAGCGGGGAACAGGCGGCCTCTGCGGGCCGTGCCCACGAGCGCGCACATTCGCGGAATCTCCGAAATGCCGGGCCGGAAACAAGTAGAAGGGGTATGAGTATTCCTTCGCCCACACAACACGTCAACCGAGACCTCCTCCCGGACCTCACCCCACTCAACCTCACCCATCACGAAACCGAAGCGCTCCTCACCACGCTGTACGAGGAGCTTGAACGCCGTGTCGGAGCCGCCCTGAGCGACGGGCTCACCGATTCCCAGTGTGACGAGTTCGCCGCGCTGATCGACGGTGACGCGGCGACGGCGTCCGCATGGGCCCGGCGGCAGGGCATCGACCCGTTCGCCTGCCCGCTCTTCCGCAGCCTCACCGACCAGATCGACACCCCGGAGGCGTTCGGCGCTGCGCTGGTCGAGTGGGCACCGAGCCGGTGGCTGGAGATTCACCGTCCCGACTACCGCGAGGTCGTCTCCCGCTGCCGCGGTGAGCTCCAGGGAGAGGTCGCCGCGATGATTGAGGCGGTGGCCCGATGAACCGCCACCACTGGTGCGTGGAGGCGCTCTTCCACACATCGAACTCCGGCCTGTTCTCGCGACGTGCCGGCGACCGGCTGCTGCACGTCGCGGCCGGGCTTCAACCAGGCGACCGCATCGAGGTGAGGCTCGCTTCGACCGGTGACGGCATCGTCGCGGTCACGGTGTCGGCCGACACCGCCAACCCCGAGATCGACCCACTCATGGGCTGGGTGTGGGAGGACGTGGCCAGGCTAGAGAGCTGCACCGGTCAGCCTCGGAGCAGCACACCGTCCAGCATCACCGAGGTGCTAGCAACCCGATCCGACCGGAAGGGCAACGTCTGGGACCAGTTCCAGGACTGGGGCGCCGAACCCGAGTCGACGGCGGGCGCCCGGCTGGCGCTGTGGCCGGTGCCGAGCGACGTCAGCGGGCTGGGCCTCCTCCAGGCGCTGCGCTCGACGCGGGCGGAGGTGTGTCTGCATCTCGCGCCCGTCAACGACATGGCGGCCGACATGGTGGCGTTCGAGCTCGCGGCATCCCTGCCTGAGCAGGACCTGCTTGTCCGATCGGTCTATCTGGGGACGCCCGTCGCGGCTCGCCTGTTCGTCGGGCACGACGCTTCGATGTCGCCGCGATTGCGGGCTGCCCTGCTCGCCCGGGGCGCGGGCCTGCGGCTGTGTACCCTGCCGACGGATGATCGGGGGACGAGGGACGCCTGGGAAGGTGAGGCGCTGTCTCTCTGCGCCGCGGCGCTGCCCTTCGGGGCGGCCCGCTGCCTCACGGTGACGCCGGCGGCTGACACCGAGGCCGAGGTCTGCGGCATGCAGATCGTGACCCCACCGGCCCGGCAGGTGGCGATCGCCGACGAGGCATGCCGGGAGGGGCTTCGCCTTGGCAGTGCCATGTCGAGCAACGGGTTGGCCCGTGAGGTGCGGCTGAGCGTCGAGGACCTGCTGCTTCACGCGGAGGTCGTGGGGTCGACGGGATCGGGCAAGTCGTCGCTGCTGGCCGGGTTGGTGCGATCCGCGATGGACGCAGGCATCGGGGTGAGCGTGCTGGACCCGCACGGGCAGCTCGTGGACCGGCTGATCGCCGAGACCCCGGAGGCGCAGGCGCACGCCGTCACCGTCGTGAGAAGCGGCGACACCGAGCATCCGATTCCGCTCAACCCCCTGGCCGGGCGCGACCCGGAACTCGCGGCGGACACGCTGGTGTCGGTGCTGCGCGACCTGCACGATCCGCGCAACCAGGGTTTCCTCGGGCCGGTGTGGGAGCGTTGGTTCGGGATCCTGATCGCGCTCCAGCGTGCCGCGCTCGGCGGCCGTGCGAACCTGGCCCTCCTGCCCGAGCTGGTGGCGGATCAGCGGCGGCTCAGCCGGATGGCCGAGGCGCTGCGCGAGTCTCATCAGGACCTCGCCAACGACGTCCGCTCCATCGCCGCCAGGAAGCCAGAGGACTATGCGGAGACCACCACGTGGCTGACCGCCAAGTTCCAGCGCATGCTCGGCCCGGTCATGCGGGGCATCCTGGGGTCGGGGCGCGACGCCGTCGACGTCGTTCAGGTGCTCGATGATGCGGGTGCGCTGTTCCTCGACCTCGCGGCCCCGGAGGTCGGCGAACTGGGCGCCCAGCTGCTCGGCGAGATGTGGTTGACGAAGCACTGGGAGGCGCTGTCACAGCGCAGAGACAACACCCGGCCGCACCTCCTGATCGTCGATGAGGCGCACCTCTTCGCGTCGGGCCTGCTGCCGCGTCTGCTGACCCAGGCCAGGAAATACGGTGTCGGGGTGGTGCTCGCGCACCAGAACCTGGAGCAGCTGACGCCGAACCTCCGCGAGGCCGTGCTGTCGTCGACCAACAACGTGTTCGTGTTCCGCACCGGCATCCGGGAGGCGGGGGCGGCCCATGAGAGGCTGGGTAGCTGGGCGGGGGACAGCCTCACCCGCCTCGAGCGTTTGACCGCGGCGGTCACGGTCAACACCGGAAGCGGATTCACGGCACCGTTCACGCTTCGGGTCGACCACAACGATCGCGCGAAGGCGTCCGAGGCCGTCGGCGAGGGGATCGAGCGGCGCAGCACGTCGCGGTTCGGGTTGGCGCGTCCGGATGAGGACAGGCTGTCGTGGTCCGCGTTCGAGGACGCCGTCCGGAGGTTGAACCGGCCTGTGCCGGAACCTGAGCCTGAGGGTGCGGGGTTCCTCGACGAGTGGTTGAAGCGACGCGCCGAGCTCACGCGGTCGACTGCCGAGGAATCTGCGTCCACGGTCAGGATCCCCCGGCCGTAGGCGCCATAGGTAGTGGGCGAAATCTTCGACGCGGCTGGCGATCTCAAGCGCGTTCTCACAGGTGAGTTCGGGCAGTGTTGCCGTTTTATGGCCTCTCCATTGCCGTTCTGTGGGGTTCGCGCTGCCGATCCGTGGGGGTTGTGCTGCCGCTCGACGGTCCTGATCGTGAGCATCGACGAACCTGCTGCCGATCTTCCTTCACTGTTGATCATGCACAGACCATCGACCTCGGAAACTACGAAGCGTAGTGTGGAGGTGAGGTTCACCGGCGCGCAAGACAGGAGTCCGGCCTTGTCAACGCATTCTGAGATCAGCCGTCCCCAGGCCACGGTCCGACCGGGGCTGAAGGCGAGCGGGCGGGAGGCCACGAAATGACGCTGACCAGGCACATCGGGGCGGTCGTGGTGGCCGTCATCGCGGGGCTGGGGTGCGCGTGGGGGATGCCGAGGGGACCACTCGACGGCGTCGACGTCGTCGCCTCGGTCGCGCTGTGCCTGGGAGCCGGGGTGCTGGCGGGCTGGATCGCGGGCTCGCGGATCGTGATGCTGACCGGGCCGGTCGCGCTCGGCATCGCGCTGGAACTGGGCCGGGCGCACCTGGTCGGCCCCACCGTCGACGCGCCCCACCTGAGTCTCTACGGCGCGATCGCGCTGATCCTCGGGCGCGGTGTTCAGGCGGTCTTCACTGTGCTGCCGATCATCCTCGGGGCGTCGCTCGGCGCGGCTCTCAGGCGCCGGAATCAGGGCCAGACGCCGGGGCGCGGCGTGTGGGCGCGTCGGGTCGGCACCGTCGCGCTGGCCGGTGTCGTCGTCGCCGCGACAGCCGTGGCCGCCGTGCCCGGCCGAACACAGCCGATCATCTCGGCTGACGGCACCCCCCAGCCGGGCAGCATCGCCGAACTCACCCGCATCCCCGTCGACCGCCACGAGCTGGGCGTCATGATCCGGGGTCGCAGCACCGACAACCCCGTCCTGCTCTTCCTGCCGGGGGGCCCGGGTGGCAGCGAGCTTGGGGCCATGCGTTCCGACGCGGGCCTGGAAACCGACTTCATCGTCGCGACCCTCGACCCGCGCGGAGCCGGAGCCTCCTACGACCAGCTCGACCCAACGTCGAGCCTCACTCTGGAGTCTCAGGTCGACGACGCGATCGCGGTGACTGAGCACCTGCGCGACCGCTTCGGCCAAGAGCGCGTGTTCATCGTCGGACAGTCCTACGGCACCCTGATCTCGGTGCTGTGCGCGGCGCGTCGCCCAGACCTGTACCGAGGCCTCGTCGGGACGGGGCAGATGGTCTCGGTCCTGGAGACCGACCGCGTGACCTACGCCGACAAGCTCGCCTGGGCGGAGGAGGCCGGGCAGACCGACCTCGCCGCGGAGCTGCGAAGGATCGGCGAGCCGCCGTATGCCGACGTCATCGACTACGAGGTGGCGGTCTCCGGCGAGCAGGACCTCTACCCCTACGACCGCAGCGGCAACGCTGAAGGAGCCGGCGGGTTCTCCGAGCACATCTTCGCGGACGAGTATTCGGTGCTGCAGCGGCTGCACAACCTGCCAGCGTTCCTCGACACGTTCGCCGTCCTCTACCCGCAGCTGCAGGACCTGGACCTGCGCGACAGCGTCACCAGCCTCGAGGTGCCGGTGCTCCTGGTGCAGGGGCGCCACGAGACGCCCGGGCGAAGCGGCCCGGCCCGTGACTGGTTCGACGCCCTCGACGCGCCCGAAGGTAAGACCTGGGTGGAGTTGGAGACCTCCGGGCACCGGCCCATCTTCGAGCAGCCCGCCCAGTTCCAGGCGGCGATGCGCGCCTTCGCCGTCAACACCTGAGTCCCGCGTTCCCGAACGAGGGCGGGCGTGTGGTCAGGTGCCGATCTGGTCAGGGTTTGAGCGGTCGACCGAGTGGATCAGTCTTGAACGCCTGGGTCTTGAACTTGTTCAGGAACGCCCACAGCTCCCCGGTGGTGGTCTCGATGACGGTCCCGCCGTCCTGCCAGATGCCGTTTTCCAGGTCGAAGCCGCTGCCGCTCGGGTCGCCCTGGTTCTGATGGATGTTGTGTACACCGAGGCCGTGGGTGAACGGTTCGCCGAAAACGTAGAAGCGGACGCCCTGGTTGATGACCGTCTCCAGGTCGGTCAGCGCCTGGATGCCGGTGCCGCTGTTCCATCGCGGATTCCATCGCAACCAGTTGAGCAGGCGGATGAGCCAGCGCTGATAGCGCACGAGCTTGATTCCCAGCGGCGGATGCAGCGTCGTCGACCGGATGTAGTCCAGTGCCCCCGACGATGGGTTCGACGCGACGTCGTGCCATCCGT
This sequence comes from Tessaracoccus bendigoensis DSM 12906, assembly GCF_900141915.1. Taxonomy (GTDB): domain Bacteria; phylum Actinomycetota; class Actinomycetes; order Propionibacteriales; family Propionibacteriaceae; genus Arachnia; species Arachnia bendigoensis. Next base: position 18,857 of record NZ_FQZG01000062.1, read on the forward strand.
CGGGCAGGGCCCGGATCGCGGCGAAGTCGGCCGGTCGGATCCGCACGATCCGCCACTGGACGCCGTCGGGCATGTTCTTGGGGTCGACGTCGATCGCGCACCGGTAGTTGCCTGACGGTGCGTGTACCACGAGGTTGCCGTGGTAGTAGCGCCCGAAATTGTCGGGCGGGTCGCGGAAGTAGTCGTGCCTGGTGCCGATCACCAGGCCGTAGCCGTCGCTCAGAGGCATGGGTCGCTCCCTCCTATGGATCAGAACGAGATGCCGGGCGGCAGGTTCGCGACGTTGCCGGGCTCGACGACATAGCGCACGACCGAGTCCTTCTTGGTCTTCATCTGGAGACGTGCGGTGAACAACGACCAGCGGCTGATGACCAGCCGGTGCATGGCGGATCCGTCGAGTTGCTGGCGCTGCCGGTCGACGCCGAACCATCCGCCCGAGTAGCGGATCTTGACCTCGGCTCTGGGTGGGCCTTGGAACCATGCGGTGGTGGTCACGTTCCAGAACGTTTCCAGTGTTCGCCAGTCTCCTGCGCGTACGAACTTCTCCCTGATGGGCATGGGGCACATCTCCTCACGGGGGTGATGGGCGTCGGCGGTGTCGCTGGTCGTCCTAACTCAAGGAGGGGAAGCGAGTGCGATCTGATACCCCAACGCAGCCACTGGCCGGGAACCGTCTCTACGGTGTTGTATCTCGATAGAGTGGCCTCGTTGCCGCCCGCTGGGGGAGCGGGCGAGGCCGACCAGGAGCTTGCACATGCACGACGTGTTTATCAGCCACTCGTCGAAGGACAAGGCAATGGCGGACGCCGCCTGTCACGCGCTTGAGCGCGCTGGCGTGCGATGCTGGATCGCCCCGAGGGACGAGACCGCGGGGGTGAGCTACGCCCGCCAGATTGGTGAGGCGATCCAGGCCTCCTCGGTGATGGTGCTGGTCTTCTCGTCGCATGCGAACGTCTCGAAGCATGTGAACCGCGAGGTGGGCCTTGCACTTGAGGCGGGCGCTGTGGTGATCCCGTACCGGATTGAAGAGGTCACGCCGGTCGACGAACTGTCCTATCTGCTGCACGGTCTCCATTGGTTGGATGCCTACCCCGACACAACTGAGTTTGACCCGCTGGTCGACCATGTGCGGCGGAACCTCGTCGCCGATCCGAGCCTGGCCGGGCACGTGGGTGATCCCTCCGGCGGCGCCCTGCGGAGGACTGCGGTGCGCCAGCCACTGGAGGTCCAGCTCGGTAGTGAGCCCGCGAGAGTCGCACCGTCGACGGTCGATCGGACGGAGGCGCAACGCCCTACCGACCTGCCGTTGGGGCAAGGCTTGGCCCCAGGCGTCCGCCTGGTTGGCCAGGTCCTGAGCGGGCGTTCCTTTGCCGGGGTGAGGGCCAAGGGCGCGACGTTGTCCAAGTCGGTTTTCAGGAAGTGTGACTTCACCGGCGCTGTGCTGGACAGCAGCGTTCTTTCGAGCGTGAACTTCGAAGGGTCGCGTCTCGACGGCGCGTCCTTCCATGATGCCCGGATGGACTTCGTGAACCTTCTCGGTGCCTCCTGTGTCGAAGCCAACTTCCACTACGCCCGCATGACGCGCGCAGACGTGCGGCGCGCGGATCTCACTCGGGCCAACCTTCACCTGCTCGACGGCACCGAAGCGAACTTCGAGGACGCCGTCGCCGTCGGGGCTTGCTTCTCGATGGCACTTCTCAACGGCGCCGACTTCAGCTCCGCCGACCTCACAGGCGCCGACTTCACCGACGCGGAGATGGAAGGTTGTCGCCTGAATGGCGCCGACCTCCGCGGTGTGCGGGGCTTGACCGAGGCGCAGTTGGCAGTGGCGATCACCGACCGGTACACGACCCTCAGCTAGCACAAGAGACATTTTGCTCACGTACACAGGCGCCCCCGAAGTGAGGCTGGAAGCGGCAAGACACGTACGGAAGCTGCGGCAGAACACGCATGAACCATGCGGCAAGACACGAATCGAAGGTGGTATTTGTCGACGGCGACATCGCCTCCAACCCGGTCGATCGGACGCGGCCGCGCTCAAGTGGCAGACGCACATCCGCTTGCCGTGACCTACACCCTGGGCTGACGTCGGACCCTCCGTCCGTCATCATGGGGTTGAACCGCCACCGAAAACGGGCGGACAAGCAGCTGACCTGGCACGCAGCACCGTCGGATGGAAAGAAGGGCTGGAATCAATGAGACACCGCGTCTGGCAGTGGCTGCGCCGTTTCGGATGGGCGGGGTTCGCGGTGGCCGGGTTCGTCGCATCCTTGGCGCTCGGGTTGATCGGCTGGACGATCTACGGCCTCGGCTTCTGGGAGGCTCTCTACCGCACGATTCGACTGTTCGCGATGGACGGCGAGGCCGACGGCGAGGTGAACGGGTTCCTGTGGGCAGCACGCTTCCTGGCCCCCATGGCGACGGTCAGCGGCATCATCGCCGTTGTGTTCCGCGTGCTCTACGACGGCTGGTCACGCTGGTGGGCGATCCACAGCAGGGACCACGTCGTCGTCCTCGGGGGAGGGCCGGAGGCGGCCAGAATCGCCGTCGGCTTCCGTAAGAACGGGGCCGTTGTGTGCGTGGGCGCGGTGACACCTGAAGAACAGATTGAGTTGAGGGCTTCACGCGTCCGGTGGATGGTGGCGGCCAGCGAGGAGCAGCTGAAACGGATCCTCAGGCGCTGCACCAAGGTGATCATCACCGCACCCGACGATCAGGAGGCGTCTTCCCTTACCAGCAAGGTGCAACAGTGGTGCAAGGGGCAGGAACCGGACCCAGTGGTTGTCACCCTGGTGGCCTCGCGGGACGTCGCCGTCGACTGGCGTCACCGCGGCAATGATCGGGTGCTGTGTCGATCGGAACAGGTCGCCCGCTCGGTGCTTCGTACCTGCCCTCCGACCGACGAGAGGGGGGTCTGTCCTCCGCCTGTGGTGCTTGGGGACGGTCGGCTAGCTGCCGAGTTGGTTGCGCGCATCTTCGAGGGCTGGCAACAGCCTGGCGAGTCGATCACCGTGCGAAGCGGTGGCCCTCAAGCGGCCCGCGCGCACTTCGTGGCACGAGGGCTCGGATTCTCCGATTCACAAGCATCGCTGGCGCTGAAATACGACGACGGACCCCAGGGGCTCGGGACGCTGATCTGGCACGACCTGCCAGCCGGAACGCATCTCGCGGCACGGTTGACCCGCGAGGCATTGAGCGATTGGAACGCGTCCTGGCTCGCTTTCGGCAAACACTCCCAGTACGAGACGGCCCCCGCGAGGGTGTACGTCGCCTTCTACGACGACGCCGTCACCCTGCCCGTCGCCAACGCGGTCAAGCGCAGTCTCGGCGACGACGTCATGGTGGTGGCCGTGCCCAAGGACGACGGCTTGGCGCGACACCTGAGAGCCGCGGGAGTCGTCTGCCATCCGCAGGAAGTCATGCTCTGCACACCCGAAGAGCTGGGCCGCACCACGGCCTCGGAGGTCGCAGAAGAACTGGTCGCTGAGCTGGGGCGTTGGCCCGACGATGCACCCAGCTTGTTCGGCCGGATCACCCGCGATGCCGACGGACTCGCCGTCCAGAAAATGCAGAGCGAGGCGGTCCGAGCCGGGGTCGACGTGCTCGCTGGTCATATCTGCGAGGTCGCGAGACTGGTCGGTTTCGGTATCACGGCGGCGCCACTTCCGATGGCACGGGTAACGGTTCTGACCCCGACCGAGCTCGCCGACATCGCGGCGGCACTCGAGACCCGGATCCCCTCCAGCCCGGAGGAAGTGTCGCTCTGGGAGCGCCGCACCAGGCTGCTGGAACTGGCCGGACGCCTGCCAGCGCTCCTCAACGGGGCTGGCCGGACTCTGGTGAGGGAATCAGGATTCCAGCCCGATCGGATCCCGCCGGAACGTCTGGACGAGTTGGCGCAGCTCGCTCACCTCGGATTCCAGAAGGTTGCCCGACAGACCGGGAATGCCACGGGATCCGAGTACGCAACGATGGCGTACCGCCGGTTGCCGCCGCTGGTTCGCAGCTCGAATGTGGCCCAGGTTCTTGACATCCCCGTCAAGCTGGCGTTGCTCGGCTTGACGCTTGCCCCGCGCCCCGAGCCGGAGCGCGCCGTCGGTGTCCTCGCAGAGTATGAGTTCACGGCTGAGGACGTGGAACTGCTCGCCTACCAGGAGCATCGACGTTGGGCTCACTTCCAGATGCGCAACGGCCGTAGCTCCCACAACTGGAACAAGCCATGGGATGTCCTGCCCGACAACGTGCGGGAGTATGACCGCCAGGTCGTCAGGCTCATCCCGCTGCTGCTTCGGGAGGTGGGGCTGATCATGGTGGAAGACGTCGGACGGCGGGCGGGGTTGCCGGACGCGCCGGTGCTGCGACCGGCGGAGGGGACGTTCTGGAGGATCGGCGAGGTCCATGCGGAGCGGCTCGCCGAGCCGAGATCGTGGCACACGGAGAGCGGCGACGCGTTGCGGGGCGAGGCCGGGGACTGGTGGGTTTGGAGTGACGACCCGAAGAACCGTGACGGGAGGTCGGTCAAGCCGGAGGCGTTCGCACGGACCTACAGGCTCATCGAGGGGGATAGCTATGAGCGGATCGGATCGGTGCACGCCAGGCAGGTTCTGGCCCGCGAGCGGGTGGAGACCGACGAAGGGACGGCGCACGCGCAGCCGCACGACTGGGTGCTCACCGAAGGAGACGCCACTTGGCCGGTCTCCGAGAAGGGTTTCGAAAAGCTCTACGACTCGGCGCCCAAGGCAGGAAGGGCCTAGCTTCGCGATTTTGGTTCACCGACGAACCAACATCGCGAAGCTAACGTCGACCAGCCCCGGTTCTTACCCGTCAAACCTCCTGCGCGGTCGGCATCCCGCCAGCGGCATGACCGCACATCGGGCACTCGGTGGTGAGCAGCTTGAGTAGCTGGGAGGTGTGAAGGTCGCCACCCGTGTACTGGGCCAATCCTTCGACTTCGACCATGGGGCCCTCGACGGCGCCGGCCGGCTGATTCGGGAAGAAGAAGTCGTCGCGGCCTGCGCCCTTGGCCGTGAGACGCGGGACGATGTAGCCAGTACCGTCGACTCGGGGCGGCTGCTTCCCGACGTCACCCGCAGCCACCTGCACCACAGGCACCGCTACCTCCCCATGCGCCAACGGATAGGCGTCTTCGGTCTGCTCGGCAGGGAAACACCAAGCGTCCTCAGCGGCCGCGGGCCAGAAATGGACGTGTTCACCGTCGCGGGTGAGGTTCACGGCATACGGGGCGAGGTTCACGAACTTGGTAATCTCGCCCGAACGCCACAGCCGACGGCGGGGGAACACCTCCGTGATCGGCCCGCCCGGCATCCCTGGTTGGATGCGAGCGAGGGGCACGTACTCCCGGTTCCCGGCGCGCCCGTTCATGCCCCATTCATACAGCACCAGGTTCAGCGTGTTGCTTTGGCGACCCAGCAGCATGGAGAGGGTAGCGGGCAACTGGTTGGCGATGTGGATTTCGTCGATACCGGTGTCGGTGACCAACTTCCGCATCCCGTCCATGATCGTCTTGGCGAGGCGACCGCCCTCCGAGGAGTCGATGAACCCCCCACGTTCTTTGGGCCCGCGGATACTCACCACGGCTTTGGCGTGGTAATCGGGCAGGCTGCCAGCCAACCCGTCGAATGCCTTCAGGTTGGCGCGGTCCTCGACCTGGAGGAGCACCACCGCTCTGGTCTTGCGGTCTTGGGGCGCCTCCGTCATCGAGAGGTTCCAATCAACGTGGAACTGATTGGTATCTGAGGCCGGGTCGTCGAGTTTTTCTCGCCACTCGGTCGTGTGCGTGTCTATATCGACGGCGACGACGCTGCCTGGGCGCATCCGGGTCGTTGGCAGCGCAGCCCCGATTGCCCACAGCAGCGTCGGATGCCCGGCGGCGCTCACCCGCACTTTCTCTACTCCGTGGCCATAGAGGCCGTCCACGAGCAGGGGCAGGGTCTGCTGCAAGGAGACCATCGACAACTCAGACGGCACACCCGTGATCGGGTCTTGGCGGAGCCGGACGGTGAGGTCGTACGGGTCGTCTGCATCCTTACCCGTGAATGCGCTTCGGTTGACGCCAGAGAGTCTGCTGCGAGCCGTCCCCGCCGGCCTGGTCTGCGTCTGAATGGTGACCTCTTTATCCGCGAGATGGCTGACGCGGTCGCTGAGTCTCGCATCCAGCAGATCGGCGTACAGCTGCCGAAGCTCACCGCGGGTGGGAAGGAGCGCATACTGCTTGAGGTCCTTCAGCGGCCGTTCCTTCGCGCACCCTGCGGGTGGCCACAACCCTCCAAGTGCCAGCAGTTCGTCTGGGGCATCGACGTCGAGTTGCCCGGCCCCATCCTTCTCGCGGGTGTTCAGGATAAGCAGATGGAATGGCTTCCCGGGCTCGCCTTGCGCGTCCAGCTTCAGCAGTGCAGGCAACTCGACCTTTGGCACGAACTCGCTGTTCTTCAGGTCTTCGGTGACGATCAGAATGGCGTTGCTGATGCCCTCCTCGATTGCCTCCCCAACCCGCTGGGCCGTCTCACCGGGAGGCAGATCGATCAGGTCGCGCCACGGCACGAGGCCACCTGCGCGTAGATAGTTGTCGAGCAGTTCGGCGTACTTGTGTCCGTCTGCTTGACGGTAGGAAATGAAGATCGGCCCCTTGCGGGCGTCGTCAATGGCCATCCTGCCTCCTTGTTGAATCCTGTCACACCCTCTTGACGGACAGCCTCGGTGGTCGGGCCCAAATCACAACAACCGAGCCAGGACACCTCCCCCTCCGAGGGTGGATGGCAGGTGGCCAGCCCAAGACTCAGCTCGCGACGTCGTCGTCGCCTCTCCCGCGGTTGGGACGTTGAGCACTATCCAGGACTCGATCGGCGACCAGACACGTTGGAACGTTCAACCGTCCAACGAGCCCGGGATAGTGCTCAAGGTAGGCCAGACGCGACCTGGCGCCGTCCAGATTGAGCCGCGTGGTCAGCTGGTGCCGTCGTCGCAGTCGACGATGTCCCCGCGGTTGGGATGATGAGCACTATCCAGGACTCGATCGACGACACGCCGCAGGCGGGCGTCGATTCCAGCAACGAGCCGGGAATAGTGCTCAACGCCCGACGCAACCCGAGCCCCGGAGCCAGGGCCGAGGTCCAGTCTGGTGGCGGGCCAAGCCGGCCCCGACGCCGTCACCAGTGAAGTGCGTCGACGCCAGCCTCCTGACGTCGACACCAGCGAAATGCCTCGACACCAGCCTCCTGACGTCGACACCAGCGAAATGCCTCGACACCAGCCTCCTGACGTCGACACCAGCGAAATGCCTCGACACCAGCCCTCTGACGTCGTTACCAGCGAAAACCGTCGATACCAGCGAAGTACCGCAGGTATCGCGCACTATCCCTGGTAACGGGTGCAGACCGCTGGTAACGGGACTATCCCTGGTAACGGGGCCAACCCGGCC
>NZ_FQZG01000082.1 GCF_900141915.1 Tessaracoccus bendigoensis DSM 12906
CACGCCTCGCAATGGGAAGCATTCCTCGACCCCGAAACCGGCCGAGCCAGCTTCATCCCCCCAACCCACATCGACCCAACCCAGACCCCCAGACAACACCGCCGGCACCGCGTCCCAGACATCCTCAACAACCCCACCAGCAACAGCCCGGCCAGCAAGACCACGCAAACCACCACAGCAACAAAGACCAGCAGAACCGAGAAGACCACCCAGACCAGGAAGAGCACTGAAAGTCGCCCATCCGTCTGGGACCAGCCACCCGAGCCACCAGCCGACGCAGAGCCGCCCGAGCCGCGACCCGACGAGGCCGAGCCACCCGAACCCTCCGCCTGGGACCAGCCACCAGAGCCACCAGCCAAGGACGAGCCACCAGCGCCACAAGCCAAGGACGAGCCGCCCCAGCCGCAACCCGACGAGGCCGAGCCGCCCGAACCCACCGACGACTGGGGCCAACCGCCCAGGCCCTCCGGCTGGGAGGACACACCCTCGCCCCTGACTTGGGCAGAGTCGCCCAAGCACACCGACGACCGGGACCAGCGTTACACCGTTGCCCCTGAACCCGAAGACGACCCCTGGCACCCGCACGCCTGGGGACCAGCCGAACCCCGAGCCGGATAGACCCCGCCGCCGGTTGACCCCGGCCCCGAGCGCAGGTTGAGCCGCCTGGCGCGTCGGTTGAGCCGCCTGGTGAGGAACGAGCCAGGCGTGTCGAAACCACCTGGCACACGGTGCAGAAACCCGACCAAAAGTTCTTGAGAGACTCCGCGGAACGTCACGATGGTTTCGACACGCGCAGGCGCCGCTGCGCTCCTTCGGCGCGGCTCAACCAGCGCGTCGGTTGAGCCGCCTGGTGAGGGACGAGCCAGGCGTGTCGAAACCACCCCGCGCCTGGTGCAGCAACCCGACCACAGGTTCCTGAGAGACTCAGCGGGAACGTCACGATGGTTTCGTCACGCGCTGGCGTCGCTGCGCTCCTTCGGCGGGGCTCCACCAGCGCGTCGGTTGAGCCGCCTGGTGCGTCGGTTGAGCCGCCTCGTGAGGGACGAACGAGGCGTGGGCGTTACCACCTGGCACACGGTGCAGCAACCCGACCACAACATCTTGAAGGACTCCGCGGAAACGTCACGATGGTTTCGACACGGTCCCCGGCGCTCCGCGCGGCGGGACCGGCTCAACCGACGCGTAGGCCCGGCTCAACCAGCGCTTCGGTTGAGCCGCCTCGTGAGGAACGAGCCAGGCGTGGTCGTTACCACCTGGCGCCCGGTGCAGCAACCCGACCACAGCTTCTTGAGAGACTCAGCGGGAACGTCACGGTGGTTTCGACACGGTCCCCGGCGCTTCGCGCGGCGGGACCGGCTCAACCGACGCGCGCCCGGCTCCACCGACGCGCGCCCGGCTCAACCGACGCGCAAGCCCGGCTCCACCGACGCGCAACCCGGCTCAACCGACGCGCAACCCGGCTCAACTGACGCGCAACCCGGCTCCGCCGACGGCTGGTTGAGCCGACCGTCGCTGGTTCGCTACAGCCAGCCGTTCTCCGTGGCGATCTGCAACGCTTCGGCCCGGTTCCTGGCTGCCAGCTTTCCGATGGCCGAACTGAGATAGTTCCTGACCGTCCCCTCAGACAGGTGGACGGTGGCCGCGATCTCTGCGGCGCTCGCCCCACCCGAGGACGTCGCGAGCACCAACGCCTCTTTCGGGCTGAGTGGCGACACGCCGAGCGACAGCGAAGCGGCTGCCAACTCGGGGTCGACCACCCGGAGCCCGCGGGCGACGCGGCGGATGCCCTCGACCAGACGGTTGGCAGGCGTGTCCTTGACCAGGAATCCGGAAGCCCCCGCTTCCAAGGCGCGACGAAGGTAGCCGGGACGTCCGAACGTGGTCAACACGATCACCCGGGTCGAGGGTGCGGCCTCGCGCACCATCGGCACGATCTCGAGGCCGTCGTCCACGCCCAATCCGCCATCGGGCATCTGCACGTCCAGCAGGAGGATGTCCGGGGTGCCGGCGAGGACGGTGTCCAGCGCGGCCCGGCAGTCGGCGGCCTGACCTATGACTTCGAGGTCGTCTTCAAGGTTCAACATGGTGGCGAGCGCGGCGCGGATCAGCGCCTGGTCCTCTGCGATCACGATGGTGATCATGGCGTCGTCCCGAGGCGTGCCGTGATGCGGGTACCCTGGGGCGTCGACTCAACCTCGAAGGTGCCACCGGCGGCATCCAACCGCGTACGCAGTCCCGCGATCCCGGACCCCTCGCCCGGGCCGGTGATCCCGACGCCGTCGTCGGCGACGGAGATGCCTGAAGAGTCGCATTCGATCACGCAGCGGGTTGCGTCGGCATGCCGGACCACGTTGGTGACGCCCTCCCGGACGACGTAGCCGAAGAGCTCCGAGGTATCGTCGCCCAACTGAGGCAGCGACCTGGGCGTGATCGGGGCGACGCCGGCAGCCAGCAGGACCGCCCGGGCCGCGGCCAGTTCCGGGCCGAGGCGCACCTCGCGCATCCCAGAGGCCGTGGCCCGCACATCTGAAAGGGACTGACGGGCGATCTCGGCCAGCTGCCGGATCTCGGTGCGAAGTGCATCGTCGTCCCGCCCTATCAGTCGTTCGGCCAGGTCCGCCTTGACCGCGATGGTCGTCAGCGAGTGGCCGAGGATGTCGTGCAGGTCGCGCCCAATGCGCTCCCGCTCCGCAGCCACCGCGAGGACGGCAGTGCGTTCTTCGGCCAACTCGAGCTGCCTTCGGGTGTGCTGGGCCTCCAGCGTCGCCCCGATCGTGATTCCGATGGTCGCCGCAGTCACCGCCAGAACCACGCCGAACGCGTCGCCCTCCACCAGCGAGTACCCGCCACCCAGCAACGCGATCACGAGGATGACCAGGCGCGCGTCGGTCCATGGGAGGAGCACTGCCGCAACCGCAGCAGGGAAGGCCACGAAATATGCGGGCTTGGCATCACCGTCGGTCACCACGCCCACCGCCACGATGAGCAGCATGAGCCCAAACAGCCACAGCCAGCGGATTGTCTCGGTGGTGTGCATGATCCAGCTCGTGCCGGTCGATAGAGCCCCGATCAGGGTGATCAGGACGGTGGTCACGACGATGTGTGGCGTGTCCCGCAGAAGGAAGATCGGGATGAACAGAAACGACAGGCTCGGGAACATGTACCCGGCACCTTGAGCCAGGCCGCGGCGCCACCAGGACAGTTCGCACGCCTCCGGGGCGTAGCCGGGTGCCGGTCGGTCCATGGCCTCCACCCTAACGACGAGACGTCCGGATCGCGCGCCGATAGCCGAGGGCGCCCACGGCGATGAGCGCAAGGGCCCACACCGCGATCACCTGGACACCGTCCCAGGGGAAGCCGCCTCCGGCCAGGGGCCAGGAACCGATCTGGGCGGCCCAGTGCGAGGGCAGCAACCGCCCGATCGACTGCATTCCGGCGGGCATGGCCTCAAGGGGGATCCACAGGCCACCGAGCATTGACAGGGTGAGCATGCTGAGCGTCGTCACGGCGGTTGCGGTCTGGGGCTTGAACCAGAGGCCGATCACGAGGCCCATCAGCACCATCGGCAGGAGGGCGAGCAGTAGGAGCGCCAGCATGGCCGCCCAGGTGCTCATCGGGAGCCGGATGCCCTGGATGAAGCCGGCCACGAACACCGTGCCGAGCGCGGGGATGACCACAGTCACGGCCGTGCACACCTTCGCGCCGACGAACTCGGCCGGGTTGAGAGGGGTGAGCATCAGGTTTCGGAACCAGCCGGAGGAGCGCTCCGACTGGATGCTGGCACCGGCGTTCATCGCGGCCCCGAGGCCGCCGTAGGTCGCCATCATGATCATCATGGTGGCTGTCACGGAGTCGTCAGCGGAGTCGCCGAAGACGCTTGTGAAGAACACGTACATCGTTACAGGCATCAGGATCACGAACGCGAGGAATGCCCAGTCACGAACGACGGTTCCGAGGCTGAATGCGTAGTAGCGGGTGAACCGGCGCAGGCCACTGACCTGGCGGTATCCGGTGGAAGTAGAAGGCATGGTCGTCATATCAGGCCACCTTCGTGAGGGTGAGGAACGCGTCCTCCAGCGATGGGGAATGGACCTCGACGTCGCGGACCGTGCCCGTCTCGGTGAGGTCGAACAGGCCGCGGAGTGCGGCGTCGGAATCCGTGCAGGTGAGCACCCGACGATCACCGTCGACGGTGGACTCGACGACCCCCGGGAGCGTCAGGTAGTCAAGATCCGGGCCAGTGAAGGTGATCTGCCTGCCACCGACGACGCCGCGGATCTCCGCGCCGGTTCCGTCCGCGATCAGGCGTCCGCCGTCGAGCACGACGATCCGGTCGGCGAACTCATCGGCCTCGTCGAGATAGTGGGTGGCGAAAACGACCGTGCGGCCTGTCAGGGTGAATGCGCGCATGCTGGCCCAGAATCGACGGCGCGACTCCACATCCATGCCGACCGTCGGCTCGTCGAGGATGAGCAGACGCGGGTCGGGCATGATTGCGAGCGCGAATCGCACTCGTTGGGCCTGCCCGCCGGAGAGTTTGTTCGTGTTGGTGCGGAGGAAACTCCTGACATCGGCCAGCTCGATCACCTCGTCAAGCGAGAGCGGGTGGTGGTGCAGCGAGTGCATGCCGCGCAAGAGTCGCCCAACCTTGGTGTCCCAGAGGAGGGCGCCGTTCTGGAGCATCGCGCCGGTGTCGCCGCGACGCAGCGCCTCGGTGGGGGATCGTCCGAAGACACGGACGGCCCCGCCGTCGGGCTTGGTGATGGAGAGGATCATTTCGGTGGTGGTCGACTTGCCCGCGCCGTTAGGGCCGAGCAGGGCGAGCACCTGCCCGGCTGGGACCTCGAGGGTGAGGTCGTCGACGGCGGTGAGGTCGCCGTAGCGCTTTGTGACAGAGTCGAGTCGGATGGCTGGGGTGCTCATGGTTCCAGGTTCGTCGCTGGAACAGGTTGTGGACAGGCGACGATGTCACGCTTTGGGCGTGACAGGTGTCACAGGGCGAATGCCGCGGCCGCGTCCAGTCGGGGAAAACCGATTGCGACATCGGCGGCAGCGGCCGTCACCGGCTTGGCGCAGTAGGCGATCGACAGGCCGGCTGCGTCGAACATGCCAAGGTCGTTGGCGCCGTCACCGATGGCGACGGTGAAGGCCGGGTCGACCCCGTTGGCGTGGGCGAACCGGGCAAGGTCCCTGGCCTTCTGGTCCCGATCCACCACCTGGCCCATGACCCGGCCCGTCAGCACCTCGACGCCGTCGACGAGTTCGGTTTCAAGGTGGTTCGCGTTGTGGAAGTCGAGCCCGAGGCGTTCAGCGAGAGGAGCGACGAGTTGGCTGAAGCCACCGGAAGTCACCCCGATCGGCACCCCAGCGGACTTCGCCGCCGCGATCAGCTCGACGGCCCCTGTCGAGAGTGTCATCGCGGCCCCGACCTCCTCGAAGATGCTGGTCGGCAGGCCGGCAAGCGTGGCGACCCGCTCCCGGAGCGAGGCGCCGAAGTCGAGTTCCCCGCGCATCGCCCGCTCGGTGATGTCGGCGACGCGCGCGCCGACCCCGGCGTGGTCGGCCAGCAGATCGATAGCCTCGGTGGTGGTCAGCGTCGAGTCCACGTCCATCAGGATTAGCCGGGCGGATTCGTCGACCAGCGGACCGGTGATGACCCCGACGGCGACGTCCCCGGCGACGGCGCGCAACGCGTTGCGCAGCAGAGCCGGGTCGTCGTGCGAGGTGTAGAGGCTGATCTGCTGGCCGAAGTTGGTCTCCTCGCTCGTCACATGGGCGGTCGGGGGCACCATCGCCACCAGTGAACCTGGGATCGGGCCGGCGGAAGCGAACGTCACACGGATCTCCATGCACACAGGGTAGTGGTCGGCAGGGGTGCCGACCTTCCCGCGAAGCGGGCCTGCATGGCCGGTCGGTTCTGTTCATGGCTAGGGTCGGTGGATGCGTCGACGCGACGCGTGGGCAGAACCAACGGGTAGGAGCGCATCGCGATGCAGACCGACGACGGAGGCGACCTCGGTCGCGTCGACCTGGATGTGCGGTTCGCCGGGTCGCTGGTGGGGTCCGGGCACTACACAACCCAGGGCGAGATCCTCCGCGGATCGCTGCGCGGCCTGACCGGACTTGAGACTCAGGTGGCCGGCCAGGGGGTCCGGCTGAACGGGGCAGGCCAGGGCATCGGTTTCGTGCCGACGGCTCCGCTCACCTTCCCTGAGGATGCTGCCGTGGTTGTCGAACTCGCGTTCAGCCTCGAGGCGCCGACCACGCAGGCGTTCACGACCCTCCTCAAGTCCCCATCGTTTGTGGTTGGCTTCGACCCGGACGACCTCTGGGTCGGCCCATCGTCCGAGGCTCGGATCGGCTTGCCAGGCGCCGGTCCAGTCAGCCCCGGTGCACGGCACACCCTGTCACTCAAGCTCCGCAGGTCGGGCGAGCGTCTCAACGTGGCGGCATGGCTGGACGGCGTCACGCTCGGCCCGGTCGCCTGGCCGTGGCAGGGGCAGGCCGACTCCTCGCGGTGGGTTTTCGGCAACGGCGGCGCGGGCGACAGCGGGTTCCACGGAATCCTCCACCGCGTGCGGATCGCCGAAGGCGGTGCCCCCTTCGCGCTGCAAGCGACCAGCGGAACCCGACGCGCAGACGTGGGCCTACCGGACAACGCGGGCCTACCAGGCGACGAGGGGGCAGACGACCTCTGCGGTCTTGAGCCTGGCAACTACGTCGATGTCCGGCCGACCGACTCGCCGTCGACGATCCTGAAGAAGGCGGCCCTGTTGCGCCCGACCCCGGCACAGGCGCTCTGGCAGGAGGAGGGCCTGACCGCCTTCATCCACTTCGGCATCAACACCTTCTACGGGCAGGAATGGGGAAACGGCACAGAGGTTCCCGCGGCGTTCGACCCGGTGGAGGTCGACGCCGAAGGCTGGGTGAAGACCCTCCGAGAGACCGGATTCCGCACCGTCATCCTCACGCTGAAACACCACGACGGGTTCGCGCTGTGGCCGACCAGGTACTCGCGACACTCGGTCGCCGCGAGCCCATGGGCCGACGGGAAGGGCGACATCGCCCGTGACCTCACCGACGCCGCCCGCCGCCTCGGGGTCAAGGTCGGGTTCTACCTCTCCCCGGCCGACTCCAACGCCGAGTTGAATGGACTATTCGGTAACGGCTCGCCCAGGAAGCCGCGTCGCATCCCGACGCTCGTACCCGAAGATGACCGAACGGGCTCGGACCTGCCCCGGTTCGAATACGAGGCCACCGACTACGGGGCCCTGTTCCTGAACACCCTCTACGAGATCCTCACCCAGTACGGAAAGGTCCACGAGGTGTGGTTCGACGGCGCGCAGGGCAACACCGCGGCGGGCGAGAGCTACGACTATGCGGCCTTCTACGACCTCATCCACCGGTTGCAGCCAGACGCCAACATCGCCGTCGGCGGGCGTGACATCAGATGGGTCGGCAACGAACTCGGGGTGGCCCGCGAGGACGAGTGGGCCACAGTCGCCATCATCGACGGGGGAGAAGGAGCCATCCGGCCCGTCGAAGACGACCACTTCGCGCAGGACACCGGATCAGATCAACAGTTGGTGAGAGCCGTGCGCAGCGGCCGGGCCAACAGGCTGCACTGGTGGCCGACCGAGTCCGACATGAAGATCACCTCGGGCTGGTTCGCCCACGCCGACGACGAGCCGAAGACCGCGGCCGAGCTTCTGACCCACTACGAGGACACCTACGGGCGGAACTCGGTGATGCTGCTCAACGTTCCCCCGACGGTCAACGGCCGATTCTCCGACGAGGTGACCGGCGCGCTCGAAGAGTTCGCGCGCGAGCGGCGGAAGGCCTTCACCCTGGACCACGCGCTGGGTGTGAGGGTCCGCGTCGATGGGGCGTCGGTTGCGAACCTGACCGACGGCGACCCGCGGCACGGGCCCACGGTCGCCGACGGCGCCCCGTCCTCATTCGAGTTGGACCTGGGGGAGCCGCGCAGCGTCGCACGGATCGGGCTCAGTGAGGCGATCTTGCGGAGTGGGCAGAACGTTCGGGGGTTCGTCGTCGAGGCCGACCTCGACGGTTGGGGCGAGGTGGGGAGGGGCGGCGTCGTCGGTGCCCACCGGATCGTCAAACTGGCCCGACCGGTGGCCGCCAGGCGGTGGAGGATCAGGGTGACGTCGGCCCGGGGCGCCTACACGCTGTCCTCGATCAACCTGTGGGAACAGCTCGATCTGGATCCCGCCTCCGAGCCGTGACGGGAGGGCATGGCATCGCCGCCGCCGGTGATCGAACCGACGGCGGCGAAGTTGGGGGTTGTCAGGCGCTGGCGGCGACCGGCGTGACCGTGATGCTCTCCTCGGAGCCGTCCCGCAGGACGGTCAGCGTCATCGGCTGGCCGACCTGCCCGGCGCGCACCAGGGCCACCAGGGAAAGGCTCCCCGACACGGGCTGGCCGTCGACCTCGGTGATCAGATCGTCGACGCGGAGCCCGGCCTCGGCGGCGGGGGAGCCGGTGTTGACCTGCGCGACGACCGCTCCCAACTGGCCGGTGGTGGTCACGTCCCGGGCGCTGATGCCCAGTTGGGCGTGCCGGGCGCTGCCGGTGGCGATCAGCTGATCGGCGACGTACTTGACCTGGTCGGCCCCGATGGCGAAGCCGATGCCGATGTTGCCGGACTGGCTCTCACCGCTCGACAGGGTCGCGATCGAGGACGTGATGCCGATCAGTTTGCCGGAGGAGTCGACCAGCGCGCCGCCGGAGTTGCCGGGGTTGATCGCGGCATTGGTCTGGATCGCGGCCGTCACCACCGTCTCGGACGACGTCTGTTGCCCCATCTGGCCGAACCCCGGCTGCTGTTGCTGCTCGGACACCGCGGTGGTGGTGACGGGACGGTTCAGGGCGGACACGATGCCGGTGGTGACGGTGTCGGCCAGACCCAGCGGGTTACCGATCGCCATCACGGGATCGCCGACCTTCAGCGCCTTGCTGTCGCCATAGCCCATCACGCCCAGGTCCTCTGGCGGGTCGGTGAGGCGGATCACGGCGAGGTCGGTGGAGGGATCGGTGCCGACGATCGTCGCCTCGTAGGACGAGTTGTTGAACATGACGGTGACGGTGCCGTTTGCCGCACCCGAGACCACGTGGTTGTTCGTGACGATGTTCCCGTCGCCATCGATCACCACACCGGAGCCCTGGCCTTCACCGCTGGCGGTCACGACGTCGATCGCCACGACGGACTTCGAGGCGACCTCGGCAACAGCTGTCCAGTCGGGGTTGGTCGGATCGGCTTGGACCACCGTGGTCTGGATGCCACCCGTATCTGAGGTGGTCGTCGAACTGCTTGCGCTGGGGGATTGGGCGGCGCCGTCCGTTGACAGCCTGGCCGCGGCGAATCCGGCTCCGCCGCCCACGCCGCCTGCCAGCACGAGCATCGCGAGCCCGGCGGCGATCCGGGAGCGGCCCTTTGCCTTCTTCGGGGCCTGCGGCGCTACTGCGGTGGTGGTCTGCGTCGGCTGCTGTGCCGCACCGTAAGGCGTGGAGGTCGTGTTCCAGTTGGTGAATGGGTAGCTTCCCTGTGGCAGGGTCGTGTCCTGGGCCGACGTCGGGGTCTGCCCCTGGGCCTGGGTCGAGGGCTGTCCGAAGGCCTGGGCCGAGGTGCTGGCCTGTCCAGTTGCCTGGTCCGTGACCGGCTGGCTCGCCTGATCGGACTGCGGCCAGGGGCGGGGGGTGCCCGACTCCCGGCTCCAGGGGTTCGGGTACTGCTCGTTGCTCATCTCTGCTCCTCGGTTTCCGTCTGGATAAAGCTAACAAGCCGACCCTGTGAGTTTGCTGTGTGAGCGCTGGAACTTTCCTGAGACCTTACGAACCCACCCGGAACCCGCCGCTACCTGGCGGTGGTGACAGTGACGGTGTAGTGCGGGTTCTGGGCAGCCACCAGGGTCTGGCCCAGCCTCACGTTCAGCTCTTTCCGGTAAGGAAGGTGTGAGTTGAACACACACCACAGCTGGCCGCCCGACCGCAGCACCCGGGCCGCGTCGGTGAACATGTCGATCGTGTCCGAGGAATCCTTGGCGACCCCCTGGTGGAAGGGCGGATTCGTCACGATCGCGTCGACGCTTTGATCGGCGTAACCGTCGAGCCCCGCACCCCAGGACGCGTCCACCTCAACCCGATTGACCTCGGCCGCGATCGAGGTGGCTGCCACCGCCGACCAACTGACGTCGCGCGCCAGCACCGACAGGCCACGCGCTGCCAGCCACATCGCGATCGTCCCGTTGCCACAGCCCCAGTCGAGCACCGAGTCACCCACGAGCCCCGCAGCCCGACCGCCTCCGGACAGGGCGGTGAGCAGCAGACGGGTGCCGGCGTCGACCTTGGTGCCCCCGAACGTCGCGCCGTGAGCCGCGACAGAGAACCCAAGGTCCTCGTGGAAGCGGACCTTTGGCCAGTCCGACTCCAGGTTTTCCGGCCCCCACGCGCGCAGCACCCGCGACTTCGAGCGGCCCAGTGACGCCGCGACCGCGGCGAAGTGCTTGCCCAGCACCTCGTTCATGGTCTTGTTCATGTGCTTGATCCTGGCCCCGCCGACAAAGGTGACATCCGGCGCGCCTTGCACCGACACCGCCAGCTCGTCGAGCGCCGCCAGCGACTTCGGCAGCCTCGCCAACGCCAGGTCGACCCCCGCGAGCTCGTCGGGGTGGCCGACCAGAAGGGCCGGGTCGACCTGGGCGGCTTCACGCCAGTCGTCACAGAAGACCCGCACATCCGAGGTCAGGGTCAGGGCATCCTCCACCAGGGCGGGGGCGTCCAGGACGGCCACCGCCTGGGCCGTCTTGGGGGCTTCATCCCAGATCAGGTCGTCAACAACATCGCGCATGGCCCCGATCCTACGGGGCAACCCCGAGCCGCATCCCCTTGCCAGGCAAGGGCGGGGCCACCGGTAGGTTTGACCTCAGGAGGCACGGATGGAGTTCAGGGTACGGATTGACCCGCTCGATGGGGCGGCACGCTCACTGTTGCGGGAACTGGCGGGAATCGCCGGGGTGACCCCGATGACCCACGGCGACGGCACCGCCCTCGTCCTGGGCGGGGCGCGCTCGGGCAAGTCGTCGTGGGCCGAGGCGCAGTTCGAAGGAGCCGCCGACGTCGAGTACGTCGCGACCTCCGAGACGCGACCCGACGACCCAGAATGGCTCGAGCGGGTCGCCTTGCACCGCGCCCGGCGTCCGGCGACGTGGCGCACGACCGAGACCGTCGACCTGCCGTCGGTGCTAGCCGCCGACGACCCCGCCCCCGTCCTGGTCGACTGCCTCGCCGTCTGGCTCGACAGGGTCCTCATGGCCGAAGGGGCCTGGGACGAGCGGGCGGGCTGGCGTGCCGACGTCGACGCGCGCGTCGACCAACTCATCGCCGCACTGGCAGGCACCCGCCGCAACGTGATCCTGGTAAGCAACGAGGTCGGCTCGGGGGTCGTGCCTGCCACCGCATCAGGCCGCCTCTACCGCGACGAGCTCGGCCGGCTCAACTCGCGGGTCGCCGCCGCGGTTGGCGAGGTCTGGCTCTGCACCGCAGGGGTCGCGAGGCGGATCAGGTGAAGGCGCTGCTGACCGCCGTCGGGCTCTTCACGATCATCCCGGTCAAGCCGTTCGACGTCGACCGGCGGGCCGCGACCGAGGCGATGGCGGCGCTGCCTTGGCTCGGGCTGCTCCTCGGGCTCGTCTCCGGTGCCGCGGCCGCCGGGGTGTCGGCGGTCGCGGCACCGTTGCTCGGCGCGATCGTCGGGCTGGCGCTGCTGGCCGGGGCAAACGGCGCACTGCATCTCGACGGCGTCGCCGACACCGCCGATGGGCTCGGGTCGCGTAAACCGCGCGATGAGGCGCTTGCGATCATGCGCAAGTCCGACATCGGCCCGATGGGGGTGGCCACGCTCGTGTTCGTGCTCCTGCTCGACGGTGCGGCGCTCGCCTCGATCGGCTCGCCGCTGTTCGCCGGTGCCGCGCTGGCTGTCTCGGTCATGGTCTCGCGGCTCGCGGTCAGCGTCGCCACCGTCTCACCCCGATCCGCCCGCACCAAGGGTTTCGGCGCCTTGTTCGTAGGGGTCACCTCCAAGGCCACCGCCACGATCAACGTGGCCCTCACGGTCCTAGTCGCGGTGGGCCTCGGGTGGCTCACCGGTGGGTGGCGCGGCTCGATCACGCTCGTGGCGGGCGTGTTCTGCGCGGCCGCGGTCGCCGTGTTCTGGGGCCTGAGGCTGGTGCGTCGGTTCGGTGGCTGGACCGGCGACACGTTCGGTTCCCTGATCGAGGTGACGCTGACGGCCTGTCTGCTGACCGTCGCGCTCACGCAGTAGCTGACCAGGACCCCTCAGTGAGGCTGAACCGGCCGAGCGTCGTCAAGGGCCCCGCGATGTCGGACGCTTCGTAGCTCATCAGCGAAACCGCCTCGACCCGGAGCCTGATCGGGGGAGCCTGGAAGTCGGCCATGAGGTCGGCGACGGTGCCAAGTTCCGACTCGACGGCGTACAGCCCGATCGTCACGTGCGGCGTGTAGAGACCCGGCCGGGTGCTCAGCAGATCGCGCAGCGGTTCGAACCCTGGGGCCGAAACCTCGAGGTACGGCGCCATCGGATAGGTGGCCCAGCCCCCGACCTCCACGTCCAACGGGCCGTGCCTGAGCCGGGTGAGCCCCTCGATATGGCCTCGACGGTCTTCGCGGGTGTAGAGCCCACCGGTCGGCGTCGCGCCTGGCAGGGGGTCGAGACCGGCGAACGCGACGGTGATGTGCGGTTGTCGACGGTACCTGCCCAGCAGGTGCGGGGCCAGCAGCGAACGCGCTTCGGAGACGCGTTCCCGGACGGCGGGGGTATCGACGTCGAGGGCCCACACCAGCGCGTGGCGGCAGCCGCCGTGCCATTCGGTGAAGTCCCGGTCCTGGTTCGGGACGATCCTCACGCCCGGCGTGGTTCCTTCGGGGGAACCGGCTCCGCGCCCGCGGCCGCCTCGTCGGCGTCCATCGTTTCGACGAACTCGTGCTTGGAGCTCTGCCAGCCGTCCTCGTTCATACCCGAGCGCCAATAGCCCGAGATGGACACATCGGTGCGCGGGAGCCCCAGATCGACGAACAGGTGGCGGCGCAGTTCCTTGACCATCTCCGCAACCCCGTGCACGAACCAGCGGGTCCGGGCGGCCGGATGCCCGGCTGCGCGCACCACCCGGGTGAGTTCGGAGCCGTAGGGGGCGCCGTCGCGTGGTACCCAGGTGAGGCTGACACCGTCGCGGGCCGGCACCGGGAAGGTGTCTCCTTGCGAGGCGATCTCGAGGAACACCTCAGCCGTGGTGGCTTCGGGTAGAGCCTCGATCGCCGCGCAGATTGCGGGTGCGGCCGACTCGTCACCGACCAGCACGAAGTGGTCGATGTCGGGGTCCGGGGCCCAGGCTCCGCCGGGGCCGAAGAATCCGATCCGGTCGCCGACCTCGGCGTGCGCCGCCCACGGGCCCGCCAAGCCGGCGTCGCCGTGTACCACGAAGTCGACTGTGATGGCCCCGTTCGAGGCGTCGTGGCTGCGCAGTGAATAGGTACGGGTGACCGCCGCCACATCCGAGGGGTCACCATCGGTGTCCGGATCGAACGGTCGCTGTGTGCCGGGGACGAACAGGATCTTGATGTAGTGGTCAGTGAACGGCAGGTCCATGCCTGCGAGCTCGGGGCAGTCGAATGTGACGCGGATCAGGTTTGTCGACAACTGCCGGGTGGCTTTGACGGTTGCGCGCCGCAGCACGCGCTGACGAGGAGGCATCGGTTCACTTCCCGATCGGAATCTTAGGTGAACCTAACTTAGCGGACGGGTGGGTACCTGTGCCGTGGGGCTCAGCGGCGGAGGGCCCCGACGATGAACCAGACGCAGGCGGAGATGGAGAACAGCATCGTCAGCATGCCGCCCTGGCCCAGGGACCCGTTCAGGAGTTGGAAGACCACGGCTGCGATGCCGACGATCAATGCTGTGACGCCCAGGCTGGAGGTCCGCCCGACCGTGCGCAATCCGATTGCTCCGGCCACGATGAGGAGCAGCGGCGCCGCCCCGGGAAGCAGGACGCCGAACAGGCTGAGACCGGCGGCCACCCAACACAGGAGGCGTGTCGGGTCGTTCGGTTGGGCCGGGCGCTGCCCCTGTGGGGTGCCCGTCGGTGGGGCCCACTGCCGGGACGTGCCGACCTGCGGAACCTGGCCGGGTGGGGCCCAGCTACGGGTTTCCTGTGGGATGGCGGTGGGCGTCGAGGAGGGCTGGTCCCGGCCACTGGTGCGGGGCGGGGCCAGGGGTAGGGGGTCGCCGACCGGCGGAGGCGGGCCTGGCGCGCCGATGCTTGCGGTGGACAGGCTGAAGGCCTCTCTCGGGTCGCGGTGGCCACCGGTGGGTTCGGAAGCCGTCATGGACAGGGAAGCGACGGTGAACTCCTCGCGCGGATCGCGGGCGGCGACGGCGACGTCGCCGAGGTCGGTCAGTGGTCGCTGCTCTTCGGCACGGAAATCGGCGGGGTGGGGCCCCGCGCCGGGCGTGACGGCTGCGTGAGGCTCCGCCACCGGAAGTGGGTCGGCCACAGGCGCGGCGAAGCCGTCAGGTCGCTCGGTGGAGGCGTACGCGGCCCCGTCCTTCCAACTTGCCATGCCCCAATGGTAGTGGGGTCTCTGGGGGGCGGGCCGTCCTGCCGCGGGGGGCGCCACGACCTGCGCGCCCAGTAATATTGAGCGAATGATCAGTTTGCCTGCGCAATCGGCGCCGAAACGGCCAACTTCCGTGCAGTTGGGAGGGTGCTAAGCCTAAATTGGGAATCGCAAATCATTCGCCGGCCACGGTACATACGGAGTGAGGATTCACGCCATGGAAATTGTCATCTGCAAGGACGCCCACGAGGCAGGCATCGCTGCCGCCGACCGGCTGGTCCACTACATCGAGGGACTGCCGACGCCTGTGATCGGCCTTGCCACGGGAAGCTCCCCCAAGGCGCTCTACCAGGAACTGACCCGCCGGGTTGAGGGCGGCAGGCTGGACCTTTCGCACGCCCTCGGGTTCGCCCTCGACGAGTACGTCGGAATCGATCGGAGCCACCCCGAGAGCTACCACAGCGTCATCACCCACTCGGTGATCGAGCCGTTGCGGATGACCCCTTCCCGTGTACGCGTGCCCGACGGCCTCGCTGCAGACCTGCAGGCGGCCGCAGACGAGTACGACGAGGCCATCGAACTGGCAGGCGGCGTCGATGTGCAGATCCTCGGCATCGGCTCCAACGCCCACATCGGCTTCAACGAACCCTTCTCGTCCTTCTCGTCGCGCACCCGGATCAAGACCCTCACCCCGCAGACCCGTGAAGACAACGCCCGCTTCTTCGACTCCATCGAGCAGGTGCCCACCCACTGCGTGACGCAGGGTCTCGGCACGATCATGGACTCGCGGGTCGCGCTGCTCATGGCCTCCGGCGAGAAGAAGGCCGATGCCATCGCCGCCATGGTCGAGGGCCCAGTCGCCACCCGGTGCCCCGCATCGATCCTGCAGTTCCACCCGAGGGCCATCGTCGTCATCGACGAGGCTGCGGCTTCGAAACTCCAGAACATCGAGTTCTTCCGCCACATCCAGGAAGCAGGCGACGGGCACACCCCGAACGACTGAACGGCCGTCTTTGGGCGTGGTGCCTTACCCGATAGACTGTCCGTTCATCTGCTGGTCAATTAAGTGAGGGCGACGTGCCTACCGGAAAAGTGCGCTTCTTCGACGCTGATAAGGGCTTTGGTTTCATCACCAAGGACGACGGCGGTGACGTCTACGTGCGCTCCAATGCGCTGCCAGAAGGCGTCGCCTCGCTGAAGCCCGGTCAGAAGGTCGAGTTCGGGGTCATCGAGGGCCGGAAGGGTGAGCAGGCGCTCAGCCTCCGGGTACTCGAGACGCCGCCGTCCCTCTCAAAGGCGCAGCGGCGCAACCCTGAGGACATGGCCGTGCTGATCGAGGACCTGATCAAGATGCTCGACGGCATCGGCAACGGGTACCGTCATCGTCGCCACCCCGACAGTCGTCAGGCGGAAAAGGTGGCGCAGGTCCTCAGGCGTGTGGCCGACGAGCTGGAGCTGTAGATGGCATCTCCCAAGCTGGATGCCGCGACGGCGGCAGCGGTCGACCTTGCGCGCGCCTCCGCCGTCGAGACCGGTGGCGCCGACGCCGTCGGTGAGACTCTCGGTGTCACGGCCGAGCGAGGCGACCGCATCGCCACGCACACGTTCGAGTGCCTGTTGCCCGGTTACGAGGGGTGGCACTGGGCGGTGACGCTGGTGCGCGCTTCGCGGGCCAAGGTACCGACCGTCAACGAGGTAGTGCTGCTGCCCGGAGCCGACTCGCTGTTGCCGCCGACCTGGGTGCCGTGGGAGGACCGGATCGGCCCGGGGGACATCGGCCCCGGCATGCTGATGGCCACCCCTGACAATGATCCGCGGCTCGAGCCAGGCTTCGCGGCGACCGACCTTCCCGTCGACGCCGACAACAGCGACTGGGTCCAGCTGCGCACCACCGTCGCAGAGCTCGGTCTCGGGCGGGAACGGGTGCTCAGCCGGTACGGCCGCGACGAGGCCGTCGAGCGGTGGCTCGCCGGCCCACCCGGCCCAAAGGACGAGGGCTCGCAGGAGGCGCCGGGCCAGTGCCACAGCTGCGGCTACTTCGTCGCTCTGCAGGGATCGCTCGGCACCCTGTTCGGGGCGTGTGCAAACCAGTTCTCCGCCTCCGACGGCAGGGTCGTCTCGCTGAACCACGGCTGTGGGGGCCACTCCGACGTGGTGGACGAGCACCGCGCAAAGGAGCTACCCGCCCCGGCCTTCGACACCATCGGTGTCGACGAGGTGCTCTTCGACTGAATCGCGCTGACGCGATCCAGCGGCGGCCACCCCGGTTGGGGTGACCGCCGCTCGCGCGTTGTGCTTCAGTAGAGGGGCGCCATCGAGTTGAGCACCTCGGCCACTGCTTGGCTGGGGTGGGGGGTCGCCGTCGGCCGCCCCCTTCGACGCCCCCTTCGCCCCCCCGGTGAAAATCGGCCAGTGGTCGATTTTGGGTCGTCTGGCGTCGAGGATGGGCCACTGCTTGACTTGGGCGGGGTGTTGGCGTCGGACGCCCTCTCCGTCGCCCCCCCGGTGAAAATCGACCAGTGGTCGATTCTGGGTCGTCTGACGTCGAGGATGGGCCACTGCCTTGTCTTGGGTGGTGCTGGTGACGGTCGCTGAATCGGCGAGGATCGGCCAGTGGTCGATTTTGGTGTG
>NZ_FQZG01000038.1 GCF_900141915.1 Tessaracoccus bendigoensis DSM 12906
CAGGGAGACTGATACGTCGCGTTGGTATCCGGTGTTGTCGGGTTCGCGGCGCGTCAGGTCCTCCGACAGTCCACCGTTGAGCGCTGTGACAAGGGCGGACGCGAGCGTGTAGTCCCCTTCTCGGTCACGCGAACCGTGCGCGCAAACCTCCGCCTTCAATGTCAGGTGCATGTGCAACTTCGACAGCAATGCCACAAGGACCTGCCGGGCCAAACCAGCGCGGGCGGAGCATCGGGTGAGCACCGTGACCGTGCGGGCACACTGTGAAGGTGAGCCACTGCGGAGAATGGTCTCGATGACCTCGTCATCAGGCTCGTCCACGAGGGTATGGATGACCAACGCCTCACCCAGCCTGTCCGGCCGGAGTGGATTGAGCACCCCGACCCCCTTGTAGAGCCTGGAAAGCCAGCCGATCAGGCTCCGGCGACGCCCACGGTTCTCGTCGCGGGCAAGCTCAGGCAGACACTCCAGAAGCTGATCCGCCTCAGCTGCGTCTCGAGCGCCAGCCAAGGTCGCGACGGCGATACAACGTCGCAGCACATCAGCTGTCTCATCGGGTGCGCCCATCCTCCAGCACTTCTCTTCGTGCCGAAGGATGCGCTCCGCGGGATCCCTGCCCCAACTCGAGCCGACGCCCATCCCCGCCGCTTCGGACGAAGACAGCACGGCATCGAGCGCCGTGAACAGCACGCCAAGGGGCTCAGCCTGATCTGGGGACGACAGCGCGGGAGACCCGTCGGGAGGTTCGGCTCCCCAGGCCGAAGCGAAGCGCTCGACCGCGCAGCGGTAGAGCCGGTTTCGTTCGTCCAGGCTCAGGCCCTTCTCAGCGGCGTCCGATCGTTCCAAGTCCTGGATGATCTGCTTGACTGAGACGGTCGCGTCGTCCTTGATCGAGTCAATCAGACTGACGTGCCTCGGTCGTTCAGCGTCCCTGGTCAGAAGCATCAACCGCACAGGAGCCACGTCGGTTGCCCCGGACCTGAGCTGTCCGATAAGCGCGGCCACCTCGGAGGGAACGCGATCCTCCGCATAGTCCAAGACGATCAGGCGAGGCAGAGAAATCTGCCTCAGCGAGGTGTAAATATCGCTCAGCCCCCGTTGACCTCCCTCCCCGAACCTGGAGATCTCACCGACCACGACCCAGCCATGCGTCTCCACCATCCGGTGGCAAAGCTCGACCGCCAGCCGTGTCTTCCCGCCGCCGCCGACACCGGCGGCGAGCCCGACCTTGATCGGTTCCGGAGCCTGGCACCAGGCCTCAAGCGTATTCAGGTCGTCATCACGGAACAGGTACGGGACGACCCGGTACTCCGCCAGAAGCAGGTCGGCGGGATCTGGGTGCCCGCCACCGCGGTAGGTCCCCCACGATCGTTCCAGGACGTTCTCCGCATCCTGGATGGGGATGACTCCATGCCAGGCCATCCGGTGTCGGACGGCCTCCGCGCGGCTCGCTTCGAGGAGTTTCCGCCCCTCGACGACGAGCGCCTCGGGCACCCCGGGGAGAGCGCCGGTCAGGGCCTCGATCGGCGACGCCCAACCGCCAAGGGACGAGTCCGGGTCTCGGGTAACGCTCATCACACCCACAACTGCCCGCCGGGCGGGGCACACCAGTGGGGCGCCGCTCATGCCGTGACGGACGGCGTCCGACTTGAGGCTCAGCCAGCCGTCGCCCTCGAACCCGACAAACTCGAACTTGGCGGGCGACCCAACCGGATCTTGGCCCTTCTCGCGGCGGGCGTAACCCCATGCGGTACAGGTGGAGTCGCCTTCCGGAGACGCCGCCTCCACGAACGCGGACGGGTGCTCCCGCGCCTGATCGAATCGGATGATGGCCAGATCCGGGAAGGGCCAGAAGCCGCTCGGTGCCTCAGCCTCTCGGGTGTCGGACCGAGCCACCACCTCGGCATCGATTGGTTCCCCTCCGGTTGCTGGGGTAAGACGAACTCGGCTGAGCCCGTCCGCCACATGCGCCGCGGTCAGCACCCACCCAGGGGCCGCGTAGAAGCCGGAGCCAAGGATCTTGCCGTCGGGAGAATCGACGCGGACGACCAGGTGCTTGAGGAGCTCGGTCTTGACAGAGCCAATCACCGGTCAGGCCCCCCGGAATCCTCCGCCGGGGACGACCGCCCACCCAAACCCGAGAGCTCGGCTCGCAGTTCGGCGATCTCGACCTGCTGCTTGAGGCGGGCCAGCTCTGCGAAATCCGCGGCCGTGACTGCCTGCCCGGCCGAAAGGAGACGCTGCTCCGCGAGATCCACCTGCCGCTTCAACCGCGCCAACTCCGCTTCCTCGCCCGCAGAGGCCAGGCCTTGAAGAGCCCCGCGGGCCTTCGAGGCCGAATCGATGGCCTTCGGCAGCGAATCCAGGAGCGCGGCGGCGTCCGCGGTGGCGGCGGCGCCGGACGACGCGCCGTTCAACTCGACCCCAGTCAAGGCGCCGAGTGCAGAGAACTCAACGTTGGTATTCCGCCTCGCAAACCACGATTTCCGCAGTGGCAGCCGCAACTCGGTGCACGACGAGTCCATGATCAGCGTGCGGAAGACTGCCTGAACCGAGCAGACACCGTCCATTCGCCTGAGGGTGACCATTTCCACTGGGTGCGGTCTACGGATCGCCAGGTAGTCAGACGTGCCCGCCGCGCTACCGCTACCGCTGCGGGTCCCGGTGCGCGGCTCGTCCGAGGTGCCTGCGGGCAGGCGGACCGCCAGGATCTCCTTGGCCTGATAGAGAATCTCCTGCAGTGCACTCTTCGAGGGACTCTCGGTAAACTTCAGTTCCTCCCCGTCCCAGGTGGGTAGCTCGGCGACCGAGAGGAGGAGATCCCAGGACGCCTCCCTCTCCTTGAACGTGGACTTCCGCCACGTCTCGAAGTGGATACGCGCGGCGGAGACCTCGGCCTCGACGTCGATCAATGCCGCCTTCGAAGCCGTGTAGGCACGGCGGGTGGCCGCGTCCGGGGCGTCGCGGTGGGCCTTCCTTGCCCGGTCCGTGACTCGGTGGGTGTCGCCGAGTTCCGTCACGAGGAGCGCCAACCGCTCGGCCGCCTCTGGATGCGCCTGGGCATAGGCCGCGGCCACCGGGTCGGCCAGCGATGGCTTGTCCTCGTCCTGCAGCGAGGCCGGGCCCATCTTGGAGGGTGGACGAACCGCCCGTGTGGCCGCGAGCAGCGGGAGGCCGCCGGAGGCGAGCGCGGCCGCGGTCGCTCCCAGCGCGACGACGCCAGCCAGCACCTTCCCGACCTGGCCCGTGGTCTCGACGCCTGCCTGCGTTAGCAGACCGTCCTCAGTCAGGCCGAGTTTGACGGAGTAGTCGCGCCAGAATCCGCTGTCCAAGACCAGAGAGCGTGGCGCTGCGCTGTCCGCGACGGTGACCAGCTCAACCGCGAGGCCCGGCGTGGAGAGCGCTTCCCGGCCGAGGATCGTGTCCGTGAGGGTGGTCACGGTGCAGGACAAGCGCACCCTGGTAGTGGGCAGGTAGTAGTCGATCTGCGTCTGTGATCCCATCGATACCCCCCGACCTCGTCGTCGTGCGGGTTCACGCCCCAAGCGTCCCAGAACGAACCTTAGCACTCGGTCTCGGGCGTGTTGCGGTGCTGGCTGAGGTCGGGGCCTGTAGTGGGATCGGTCTCGATCGATCCGCGGGCGGGCGCGTCGAACCGCTTGTCTGGTTGTCCAGGCCCCTCTGTGGGCTTGCTGCACCGGGTGGCTCGACAAGGTGGGCGGGGGCTCGAACCGTGTAGGCCTTGCGGTGTTAATCGCACTGATGTATGATTAAGCATGCGCCTAAGTGAGGTCCCGAAGATCGCTCAGTGGGAGGTAGCCTCCGACCGGGCGGGTGTTCTGGCGGGTCAGTTGGCGCAGCTCAACAAAGACCTTGTCGATCTCGTTGCCGAGATCCTGGAGACCGACGCGTGGAACGGCGAAGGGTTCCGTTCTCCGGAGCATTGGCTGATGGTGCTCTGCGCGGTCTCACCCTCCCGCGCGCGCGACCTGGTTGCGGTGGCCCGGCGCCGGGGCCAGTTCCCGTTGTTGGAGGAGAAGATGGCCGCAGGCACCGTCAGCTTCGATCAGATGACGGTTGTTGCCCGGCATGTGCCGGTCTCGCACGCCGATTCCGTGGCGCTGTTCGTGGAGGCTGCCACCGTGCCGCAGCTGAGGAGGGCGCTGAGCAAGCGGGTCTACGAAGGGCCCGTGCCCGATCCCGGGTCCGAATCCGACACGGATCGGAGTGCCGAGGAGCATCCGGTTGCCCCGCTGGCAGATCAGTGCTCGTCGCTTCATATGGGTGTGGTCGACGGCCGGTTCCGGCTCACATTTGAGGCAGATCCGCTCGAAGGTGCGCTGGTGGAGCAGGCGGTCCGGGAGGCGAAGGACGCCCTGTTCAACACCGGAAACACCGATGCGACGCTGGCTGACGGTTTGGTGGAGGTGGCGTCGAGGTCGCTGGGGGCAGTTGAGTCGGGGTCTCGGCGGGACCACTACAAGGTGTTCATCCATCTCGAGGCCGACGGCACCGGGTGGATCAACAAGAAGGGCGCGTTGCCGCAGCATCTACTGCGTCGGTTCACCTGTGACGGGAAGCTTCGGCCGGTGTGGTTGAAGAAGGGCTCTCCGGTGTCGGTGGGCAGGGCGATGCGGATCGTGCCCGACCGGACCCGTCGTCTGGTCGAGGACCGTGACGGCGGCTGCCGGTTTCCTGGCTGCCCGGTGACGATGTTCCTGGAGAATCATCATCTTCAGCATTGGAGGGACGGAGGTGCCACCGACATCGACTCGGTGGTGTCGCTGTGTCCGAAGCATCACAGTCAGCATCATCAGGGGTTGTTCGGCATCGATGGCAACCCCAGTAGGCCGGATGGGTTGGTCTTCCGGTCACGGTATGGGTGGGTGTATCGGCCAAGGATTCCCGATCCCGTACCGCCGCCGGATCATCGTCCGCCGGACCCGCAGCCTATGAGGGGTTGGGTGATGGGCTACTCGATCGATTTCCCGCCCGACCTGCCAGAGGTCCGCCCCGCCGTCTGAACGCATGCCGCCGAGCGATTGCGCCGTTGTGAGTTCTTCGCGCAGGACTTGTCCTGCCTGACCGTCGCCGATATGCGGGGCATCGACCCGACAGGGACGCTGCACGACACCAGCCGCGTAACCGGATGCTTCGCAACCCCGACCTCGCCGCCTGGCGCGTTGGTGACCCTCTTCCACGGGTGCGGAGCCAGCGCGTCTGTCGATGCCAACGTCGCGGCCCTCTTCGCGTCCGCGGAGTGAGTTCGGAAGCCCAAGCGACCCGTTCCCCGACGGATAAGTGCTGTCACATTGGCGAGATCGGATTTCCGGGCCTTTGTGGAGCATCCTGCTGCACCTTTTCGGCTATTCGACATCGGAAGTCGCTGCTTGAGCCGGGCCGCAAGGTGCTGGGGAGGACGAGCAACGCATCCCGCGGGAAGCTGTGCCCGTCATCCGGAGGATGGCCGAGGTGTTGGCCCGGCCGGGAGGCGTCGTGGCGATGCTGGGCAGCCAATTCGATGATCCCAGGTGAGCGCAGTCGAGGCCGGTGATGTGGTCTTCGGGGTGGCGACGGTAGTGGTCGGCCCCCAGAATGCTCGGAGGGGCGGATTCCCTGGGGGCAGCCGCCATGTTCGTGTCAGTCGAGTGCAAGCACTTCTTGGAGTGCGGCGTCGACGGCGTGCAACTCCTCGTCATTGGGTCGGCCAGCGAACTCACCCAGCCGCGACTGCGGATCTATCACCGCGAGTTGCTCCACCATTACACGGATCAACATGTCGTTGATGTCAATCTCTGGCCGGAAGGATGCGGCCCGTCGGCCGGTCGACGTCGGGGCGATGACCCACGTGGACAGGCCCGCAGTCGTGCACGTCGGTGTGCCCGCTCGGTTTCCAGGATTGCATTGCGGACAGCCTCTGAACGCGACTGTCCCCCGCTGGTGAGGGACTCCAGTGCCCGTTCGACATTCGCATCGGTACGAATCGTAAGCCTGCGCCTGCTACGAAATGTACTGCGCGGCCCTCGTGTCGTCAGGACGGTGAGGCAGTGGCCGATCCTCGTCACCAGACGGATCAGAATCGACCACTGGCCGATTTTCGGGTCCCGGCCCGGGCGTTTCCCGGCGACCGCACCCTCCTCAGAGACCTTGGGCTTGTCGGAGGCCGGTGCGATACTTCGCAGCATGTCCTCTGATTCGCACGACCAGATCCGGGTGCGCGGCGCGCGCGTCAACAACCTGCGAGGCATCGACGTCGACATCCCGAAGCAGCGGCTCACGGTGTTTACCGGGGTATCGGGCTCGGGCAAGTCGTCGCTGGTGTTCGGCACCATCGCCGCCGAGTCGCAACGGCTGATCAACGAGACCTATCCGGCGTTCGTGCAGTCGTTCATGGCCAGCCCCGCCCGGCCGGACGTGGACTCGCTGGAGAACCTGTCCGCCGCGATCGTCGTCGATCAGGAACGGATGGGCGCCAACTCCCGCTCCACCGTCGGCACCGCCACGGACGTGAACAACCTGATGCGTCTGGTGTGGTCGCGGCTCGGCACCCCGGAGGTCGGCCCGAGCTTCCACTTCTCGTTCAATACGCCGCAGGGCATGTGCCCCACCTGCGAGGGCAACGGGCGGGTCTCCGCGGTCGACGAGACACTGATCGTCGACCGCGGCCTCTCCCTCGACGAGGGCGCCATCCTCGTGCCGGGCATGGGGGTCGGCACCTGGTACTGGAAGGGCTATGCCCGCAACCCCACCCTCGACCCGACGATCAAGCTGAAGGACCTACCCGACGAGCAGTGGCGATTCCTGATGCATCAGGAGCCCACCAAGGTCAGATCCGACGGCATCAACATCACCTATCTGGGCCTCATCCCGCGCGTGCGCCAGATGTTCCTCAACCCCGAGAAGGCGCCCGGGCAGAAGCACGCCCGCGAGTTCGCTGAGCGGATCGGCACGTTCAGCCCCTGCCCCGAGTGCGGCGGCACCCGTCTCAACGCGGCCGCCCGCGCCGCGACCGTGCGCGACGTGACACTGCCGGAGGCGCTCGGCTGGCAGATCTCCGACCTGGCCGGCTGGGTCGAGGTGCTGCGCGACTCCCCCGACGGCGACCGCGCCCGCCCCGTGCTCACCTCGCTGGCCGACCTGCTCGGCTCCCTGAGAGAGGTCGGGCTCGGCTACCTGTCGCTCGACCGCGAATCGGGCACCCTTTCCGGCGGGGAGGCCCAGCGCGTCAAGATGGTGCGCCACCTCGGCTCCGCGCTCACCGACCTCACCTACGTCTTCGACGAGCCTACCGTCGGCCTTCACCCCCACGACATCGACAAGATGGCCGACCTGCTGGCGCGGCTCCGCGACAAGGGCAACACCGTGTTGGTTGTCGAACACAAGCCGCAGGTGATCGCCCGGGCCGATCACATCGTCGACCTCGGCCCCGGCGCAGGCACCAACGGTGGCGAGATCACCTACACCGGCGACGTCGCGGGGCTGCGCGCCTCAGGCACCCTGACCGGGAACCACTTCGATGCCGAACCGGCCAGGCGGGAGTCGCTGCGCACCCCGTCTGCCGTCTTGCAGATCCGCGGCGCCTCCACCCACAACCTGCACGACGTCGACGTCGACCTTCCGCTGGGGGTGCTGACCGTCATCACCGGGGTCGCCGGGTCCGGCAAGTCGAGCCTGATCCACGGGTCGATCGCCGACGGCTCGATGGCGCAG
Organism: Tessaracoccus bendigoensis DSM 12906; assembly: GCF_900141915.1. Lineage (GTDB taxonomy): Bacteria > Actinomycetota > Actinomycetes > Propionibacteriales > Propionibacteriaceae > Arachnia > Arachnia bendigoensis. Next base: position 7,711 of record NZ_FQZG01000038.1, read on the forward strand.
GCGGGCGAGCTGCGCGTCGTCGACCAGAGCGCCATCCGCGGCTCGATCCGCTCGAACCCGGCCACCTACACGGGCCTGCTCGACCCGATCCGGGCGGCGTTCGCGAAGGCCAACAGGGTCAAACCGGCGCTGTTCTCCGCCAACTCGGAGGGTGCCTGCCCCAACTGCAAGGGGCTCGGCGTGGTCTACACCGACCTCGGCATGATGGCCGGCATCGCGAACACCTGCGAGGTGTGTGAGGGGCGCCGGTTCACCGAGGACGTGCTCCGCTACAGGCTGCACGGGCTGAACATCGCCGAGGTGCTCGCACTACCGGTCGCCGACGCCGCGTCCGTCTTCACCACCGGCAATCCCGGCAAGATCCTGCAACGCCTCCAGGCGGTCGGCCTGGGCTATCTGCGCCTCGGCCAACCGTTGTCGACGCTGTCGGGCGGCGAGCGGCAGCGGATCAAGCTCGCCATCCGAATGGGCGAAGGCGCGGGCGTCTATGTGCTCGACGAGCCCACCACCGGCCTGCACATGGCAGACATCGAGGCGATGCTGGCGATGCTCGACCGCCTGGTCGACGAGGGCAACTCGGTGATCGTGATCGAGCACTCGCTGCCGGTGATGGCGCACGCCGACTGGATCGTCGACCTCGGCCCAGGCGCCGGCCACGACGGGGGCCGCGTCGTCTTCGAGGGCACACCATCCGACCTGGCGCGCTCCGGCACCCTCACCGGCCAGCACCTCGCCACCTACCTCGGCGCCGCGGCGACGGCCTGACATACCAGCGAATTACCGCAGGTAGCGTGGACAAACCGCAGGTATCGAGACAGATCGCTGGTAACAAGGACCACCGCGGAGCCGGCCAGCGCGGACACCAGCGAAATAGCGCGACACCAGCGAAATACGGCAGGTAACGCGCAATACCCCTGGTAACGCGGACAAACCCCTGGTACGCGCAGTACCGCTGGTAACGCGAGCGGAGGTCGAGACTGATCAGTTGGCCTCAAGACGAGGAGGACGAGGCGTACCTGCGGACGTCGTCAGCCGCGGGTCAGGTAGCTGTAGCGGTGATGCTCGATGAAACCCTCCGACGCGTACAACGCCAGCGCCGACTCGTTTTCCACCTCGACCTGCAGCCCCAGATACCTGGCACCCAACCGCACCGCCTCGACGCCGAGCGCATGCAGCATCTCGCGGCCATGGCCGAGCCCGCGGGCCGACTCCCGGACCTCGAGGCAGCTCAGCACGGCCCACCGGCCGCTCACCGCGACCCGACCCACCGCCACATCGCCGATCCGCAGATAGCTGGCCGGGGCCGCTACCGCCTCGGCAAGCCGGTCGGGCTCCATCCCGGCCACCGCGACCCAGGCGGCGTCGGGTTCATCCACACGCTCGAAACCGACACTTGGCCCAGGCCCGGCCTCCCGAACCAGCACGACTGTAGGTTTTGCCGGCCGGAAACCCGCTGCGAGCGCCTCACCTTCCCGGCGCCCACCCTCGACGGCCTGCAGCGTCACCGGCCCCGCATTCCACTGTTCGGCCGCCGCGACCGCCTCGTCGAACGGCAGCTCGGGGTCCCCGACGGTGAGCACCGAATTGGCCCGCGCGCTGGCTCCCCTCCCGGAACGAAGCACCCATCCCCCGAGCCGGGCCCGCCTCAACCCCGGCCAGGTCCGGTCGAAGACCCGCTCGAGGCCCTCGGCATCGGAGGTCGGCAGCACCACGCGCTCAGGCACCCCGCGCACGGTTTCGACCTCGGAGCGCGGCACCCATACCGCTCCCCTGTCCTCCGGCAGCACGACCATCCAATCCTGATTCGCGGCGATCAGGTGCCCGACGACATCGCTCAACGCGCCGCTGGCCGTGCGCCGCCGCAGGCTGACCCGCTTAGTCGTCGCATCCGGTGCGGGCAGGATCGGTGAAGGCACCGTCACGCGCCTCTCGCGGCAGCGTAGGCGGGGCGGATCACCTCGCGCACCATCGATTCGCGATGGTCGTGCGGCAGGAACGCGGCCCGCATCGCGTTGACCGTGGTGAACTCGATGTCGTCGAGATCCCAGCCGAACGTCTCGACCAACCGCTCGTACTCGCGGGTCATGGTGGTGGCGCTCATCAGGCGGTTGTCGCAGTTGATCGTGACGTTGAACCCCAGGTCTTTCAGCAACTCGACAGGATGCTCGGCCAAGGTCGCCGCCACCCCGGTCTGCAGGTTCGACGACGGCGAGATCTCGAGCGGCACCCGGGCGTCGCGCACGTACGCGGCGAGCCTGCCGAGCTTCGCCACTCCGTCGACGATCTGGATGTCCTCGGCGATCCGGACGCCGTGGCCAAGCCGGTCGGCCCCACACAATTGCCTGGCCTCCCAGATCGAGGGCAGCCCGGCAGCCTCCCCCGCATGGATCGTGAAGCTCAGGTTGGCCCGTTTGAGCAGCTGGAAGGCTGGCAGGAACCTCGACGGCGGGAACCCATCCTCGGCGCCTGCGATGTCGAACCCGCAAACCGAGTCGTCGCGATACCTCACCGCCAATTCGGCAATGGTGACGCTCGGCTCGACGTGGCGCATGGCCGTGACGATCTGCCTGGCGATGATGGGCGTTCCTCGGGTCGTCGCCTCGTGCGTGCCGGCGGCCAGTCCGTCGCGGACCGCCTCGACGGTCTCCTCGAGCGACAGCCCCCGCTGCAGGTGCTGCTCCGGGGCCCACCTGGCCTCCGCGTAGACGACGCCGTCCGCGGCTTGGTCCAGCACGAACTCCCGCGCCACCCTGTGCAGGTGTTCGGCCGTCTGCATCGCCGCGACGGTGTGGTCGAAGGTCCGCAGGTAGCGCACCAGGGAGCCAGAGTCGGCGGCAGCGTAGAACCAGGCGCCCAAAGCCTCCGGTTCCCGGGCCGGCAGCTCATGGCCGACCTCGGCGCAGTGCTCGAGCACGGTGGCCGTGCGTAGCCCGCCGTCGAGGTGGTCGTGCAGCGCCACCTTCGGAAGGGATCGGATGGTCTCTGCGCTGAGCACGGGCGCTCCTCTACTACTGATCGGACAGGTCCGCCGGGCCGAATGCCTGCGGCAGCATCTCCGCCATCGTAGTGAGGCCCGCGGGGCTCTGGAGAACCAGGTCGGGCCCGCCGTGCTCGGAAAGCAGTTGGCGGCAACGTCCACAGGGCGTGATGACCTCCCCACGGCCGTTGACGCAGACGAACGCGACGAGCCGTCCCCCACCGGAGGCGATCAGGCTGGAGACCAGCCCGCACTCGGCGCACAGCGTCACGCCGTATCCTGCGTTCTCGACGTTGCAGCCCACGACGATCCGGCCGTCCTCGACGACCGCGGCCGCCCCCACCGGGTAGCCGGAATAGGGGACGTAGGCGAACCTGGCGACCGCGTCGGCCTCAGCCTTCAACGCTTCCCAGTCGATCTGCATGTCAGTGCGACTTCACGAAGTGGGCGCCGTCGGCGGCCGGAGCCCGGACCCGTCCGACCAGCCCGGCGACGGCGATGATGGTGGCCAGATAGGGCAGCATCTCGATGAAGTCGCTAGGGATCGGCAGTTGCATGGGTTTGGTGGTCTGCGCCAGAGCCCGGAGGAAGCCGAAGAACAACGCGGTCAGGGCGCCGAGCACGGGGTGCCAGCGGCCCATGATCACCGCGGCAAGGGCGATGAAGCCGTTGCCTGCCGTCGGGTTGTTGTCCTGGAAGGCGCCGACCGAGCCGATGGTGAAGTATGCGCCACCCAGGCCCGCGAACACGCCGCCGAGCAGCACAGCCGACGTCTTGGTCGAGATCACGTTGATGCCGACCGTGTCCGCGGCGTGGGGCTGTTCCCCGACGGAACGGACCCTGAGGCCCCACCGGGTGCGGAAGATCAGGAACCACACCAGGATGATCGAGAAGAACGCGATGTAGGTCAGCGGCCGCTGGTTGAACAGGATCGGCCCGATGAACGGGATCTGGTCGAGCCCTGGAACGGCCACCGGCAGCATGGGCCGCACGTTGCTGAAGGTCGCCATGTCCTTTGCGACCAACTGCTGGTAGATGAAGCCGGTCAGGCCCGTGGCCAGAACGTTGATCACGACGCCGATGATGACGTGGTCCACCAGGAAACGCAGCGTGAAGAACGCCAGCACCCCGGCCATCAGCACGCCTGCCAGGGCGGCCGCGAAGAGCCCTGCGATGAACGACTGGGTCAGCGAGAAGGTCAGGGACGCGGTGAAGGCCGAGGTGAGGAACATGCCCTCGATGGCGATGTTGACGACGCCCGCGCGCTCCGCGAGGACGCCGCCGAGCACACCGAAGAACAGTGGTGTCGCGTAGGCGAGCGTCAAATTGAGCTGGCTGGTCAGGGTGAACGGCAGAGTCGAACTGGCGGCGACCCAGGCGAGGAATCCGAACAGTACCGCGGCCCCGGCGACGAGCCCGGCGACCGTCCTACCCCACCGCGGCAGTCGGCCGGTGAACAGGGCGATCCCCGCGGCGAGGGTGAGCAGCGCACAGATCGCGACCGTCAGCGTGCCGGGAATCTCGATGCTCGGGAGTTGCACCTCATCGAACGCGTCGGAAAGTGCGATGGTACCGCTGCCATCAACAGTGAATGCCATCCAAAGGAGGATTGCGCCGACGATTGTGACCAGTGAGCTGGTCGAGATCCGCTGCGCCTTCGCCTCGGGCGATTCGATCCTCTGCGGCGAAGCCGCTTCGGGCACGATAATGCCGGTTTCGGTGCTCATGCCCCAGCCACCAACCCTTCCGGGGTCATCTTCTTCTTCGGCTTGCGCTCCTTCAGGAACGGGAGCAGCCAAGCCACGAACGCGGGTGCCGCAACGAAGAGCACCACGAGCGCCTGGATCAGGTCGGTCAGTTTGTCCGGGGTGCCCGCCATCGTCACCATGGTGCGTCGTGAGGCCTTGAGCGCGCCGAACAGCAGGCCTGCGAACACCACCCCGAGGGGCCGGGACCGGCCGAGCAGCGCGACCGTGATGGCGTCGAACCCGAGGGTTCCGATGATGGTGCCGGTCATCTGAGGGGGGCTGCCGGTCAGCGACTCGGGTGCGGTGACCATCATCACGCCGGCGAGGCCTGCCAAAGCGCCCGAGAGCGCCATCGTGATCATCGTGATGTTCGACACCGAGGCGCCGGCCGTCGCGGCTGCGTTCGGGTTGAGCCCGACCGCCTTCAGGTTGATGCCGAACTTGGTGCGCTCAAGGAGCCACCACGAGGCGGCTGCTGCGATCAATGCCAGTAGGAATCCCAGGTGGAGGCTACTTCCGGCGATCCTCGGCATCGTCGCCGACCACTCGAGGACCGGTGAGATGGGGTCCGCCCGGCCAGGGGCCTGGAAGGCGGGCTGCAGCATGAAGTAGGCCAGGATGCTGCCTGCGATGTAGTTCATCATGATCGTCAGGATCACCTCGTGGGCGCCTGATCGCGCCTTCAGCAGCCCGACGATTCCGCCCCAGATGGCGCCCGCGAGCACTCCCGCCAGGATCACCAGGGGCAGATGGATGAAGATCGGCAGTCCCTTCACCGTGAACCCGAGGAACGCGGCGAACAGGGCCCCGACCATCGCCTGCCCCTGAGCACCGATGTTGAACAGCCCGGCCCGGAACGCCACCGCGACGCCGAGGCCCGCGCAGATCAGGGGGGTCGCTTCACGGGTGGTGTTGGTCAACGCCCCCCACGAGCCCACCGAACCGACCCACATCGCGTGGAAGGTGGCCGCGATCTTGTCCCAGGATGCCGAGAGCGCGTCCCCTGGCCTGGAGAAGAAGTAGGCCCACTTCGAGGCGACCTCCGCATCGGCGGCCACCATCACGATGGCGCTGACCAGGAATGCGAGGAGCAGCGAGGCGATGGTGATGATGGTCGACTGGAGCCAGGCCGGTCGCCGGGTCTCACTCATGGGTTGCCTCCTTCATCGTGGCGAGCGCATCCTCGTGCGGCACGCCCGCCATCATCAACCCCAGAACGTCGCGGGAGGTGTCGGGGGGGACGATGCCGACGATCCTTCCGCGGTACATCACCGCGATCCGGTCGGCCAGGGACTCGACCTCCTCCAATTCGGTGGAGATGATCAGCACCGCGGTGCCCCTGTCGCGTTCACCGACGATGCGTTTGTGCAGGAACTCGATCGCGCCGACGTCGACGCCTCGGGTCGGCTGGGACGCGAGCAGCAGCGCCAGCGGGCGCGACAGTTCCCGGGCCAGGACGACCTTCTGCTGGTTTCCGCCCGAAAGGGAGTTGACGCTCTGGGTGTGCGACGTGGCGCGGATGTCGAACTCCTCGATCCGCGCGATCGCATTCTCTGCGATGGCCTTCAACTGGAGGGATCCGAATTTCGTGAAACCGTCCAGATTGTCCAACACCAGGTTCTCAGCGATGGAGAACTCTCCGATGAAACCGTCGCGGTGCCGGTCCTCCGGCACGTACCCGAGTCCGGCCTTGATGCTTCTGGCCGGTCTGGCGTTGGTGATGTCGGCGCCGTCGAGGTTCACCGTCCCGGAGACCGGTGTCATCGTGCCCAGCAGCGCCTCAGCCAACTCGGTCTGCCCGTTGCCCTGAACCCCCGCGATACACACGATCTCCCCGCCGCGCACCGTCAGGCTGAGATCGTCGACGGCGACCGCCCCCGACTCGGAGGCGACGGTGAGGTGGTCGATCACCAACCGCTCGCTGCCCGGGTCAGCCGCCGTCTTTCCGACCTTCAACGAGACCGAGCGTCCGACCATCATGGTGGCCAGTTCGCCCTCCGAGGTTCCCGGTTCGGCCTGGCCGACGACCTTCCCGCGCCGGATCACGGTGATGTCGTCGGCGACGGCACGGACCTCGCGGAGCTTGTGTGTGATGAACACGATGGCGCGGCCCTCGTCTCGCAGCGACTGCATCACGAGCATCAGTTCGTCGATCTCCTGCGGCGTCAGCACCGCCGTTGGCTCGTCGAAGATCAGGTACGTGGCGTCGTTTGCGAGGGCTTTGAGGATCTCAACCCGTTGTTGGATACCGACGGGAAGGTCTTCAACGAGCGCATCAGGGTCGACGTCGAGCTTGTAGCGCGCGCTGAGCTCGCGGACCTTGCGCCTGGCTGACTGGAGGTCGAGCATTCCGGCGCGGGTGGGTTCGTGGCCGAGGACCATGTTCTCGGCGACCGTGAATACGGGGATGAGCATGAAGTGCTGGTGCACCATACCGATGCCGGCGGCCATGGCCTGCTTGGGGTTGGTCAGTTTGAGAGAAGTCTCCCCCAGGCGAATCTCACCTTCGTCGGCTTCCAGCAGCCCGAAGAGGATGTTCATCAGCGTCGACTTGCCTGCGCCGTTCTCACCCAACAGGCAGTGGATCCGGCCCGGGACGATGTCGACGGTGATGTCGTCGTTGGCTGTCAACGGGCCGAAACGCTTCGTGATGCCACGCAGCGACAGCGTCGGCTGCTGCCCCACCTCGGTGATGCTCACTTGGAAGCTCCTCCTTCGCCTGGCCCGTCGCCACCTGCCCAAGGGTAGCGGTCGGACGTCCCTGATCTCGGGTGACGGGACGGAGGGAGGGGCGCTGGGTCAGCGCCCCTCCCTCCGGTCTGTCAGTTGTGGGTGGCTGTCACTTCGGCTGGGCCGGCGACTTGATGGTGATCTTGCCGCTGATGATGTCGTCCCTGATCTGGTCGAGCTCACTCTGCAGACCTTCGGGCATCTTCGACTCGAAGTCGTGGAACGGGGCCAGCGAGACGCCATCGTTCTCAAGCGTCCCGACGAACGGGTCCGAGCTGAAGTCGCCGTCGATGGCCGACTTGATCGTGTCGAACACGGCAACATCCATCGCCTTCATGACGGAGGTCATGATCTGCGGCCCGAACTCGGGGGCGGAGATGAAGCCGTCGGTGTCGACCCAGATCGCGTTGACCTTGCCGTTGGACTCCTGAGCGGCCTGCAGCGCGCCGAGGCCAGCCGGGCCGGCGACCGGCATGATGATGTCGGCTCCCTGCGCGATGAGGGTGGCTGCGGTGTTTTTTCCGCCGGGGATGTCACCGAACGGTTTGTTGCCGCCGACGAACTGGCCGTCCTGAGCGGCATCATCCCAGCCGATCACCTTGACGGAGGCGCCCTTTGTCTCGTTGTAGTGAGCCACACCCTCGACGAAACCGTCCATGAAAATGGTCACGGTCGGGTACTTCGCACCGCCGAATGTGCCGACGGTGCCCGACGTGGACATCGCTGCCGCCGCATAGCCAGCCATGTAGGCGGGCTGCGCGGTGTTGAAGATCAGCCCCTTGGCGTTGTCAACTCCCTCGAACGACGAGTTGTCGACGATGGCGAAGTGGACGTCGGGGTTCTGCTTTGCGGCCGCCTCGGTGGCGCTGGCCAACGCGAACCCGACGGTGATGATGATGTTGCACTTGGCCGCGATCATCGATTGCACGTTGCCGGCGTACTCGCCTTCGGCGTTGGATTCGATCTGCTTGGTCTGGATGCCGAGCTCTTCCTTGGCGTTCATCATTCCGTTGTAGGCGGTCTCGTTGAACGACTTGTCGTCGAAACCACCCGCGTCGGAAACCATGCACGCCAGGAAGTCGGACGCATCACCGCCAGAGGTGGATGTCGCGCTCGCGTCCGGTGTCTCGGGTGCAGGCGATCCGGTACCGGGGGGCTCGGCGCAGCCGGCGAGGGTGAGGGCAGAGGCGCTGACCAGCGCCAGGATGCTCATCAGGGGCTTCTTCACGAAGATTCCTCCTAGGAGATGACTATGGCAACGATGACCATACCGCCGTTCCACCACGGGTTTCTCCCCTTGCAGAGGATAGTTATAGACCCGAAACATTCGCTCTCACGGCTCTGTCGGAGCGACCTGGCGCACCAGCGCCCCGGCCGAGCGGATCATCGCGATGGTCTGCTGCCGCCAGTCGATCTCCTGGCTCCGGTACGGCCCGGTCGCAAGCGAGATGACCACCGCGGCGGCACGCAGACGCAACTCGACCGGGTCGACGCGTCGATCGAACACCGGCACCCACCTGGCCAGCAGATCGCGGACCTTCGCCTCCTGTTGAGGATTCATCCTCTGGATCGTCGACAGGTGGCCGATCAGGCAGGCGAGGTCGTCGGCCCGGCGCCCGGGCCCGATGGTGTCGACGTCGAGCATTCCGACGACCTTGCCTCCAGCCACCCGCAGTTGCCCCTCATGGAAGTCGCCATGGGTCGCCTCGTTGCCCGGTGGAAATCGGGACAGCCCATGCGAGATCTGTGCGCTCAACCACGAGAGTTCCTGTGCCAGTTCGGGCAGTGTCGCCGAGACCATCCGCGCATAGTGGCCCACTGCGTCGGCCCAGGGGGCCCTGCGCCCCAGCCCCGCGACAGCCTGAGGCATGGCGTCGAGCAGCCTGATCAGGTCTTCGGGTGGGCACGGGTCCCCTGGCTCGAAGATTGCCCTGGCCAGAGACTTCCCAGGCAACTCCCGCGTGACCAGGAGGTGATCGTCTGTGGTGAGCACCACCTCGGGGGCCGGGAGGCCTGCGTCTCGCAGGAGCGCATGCTTGTGGTGGATCTCGCCGAACACGCGTTCGCGGAGCACCTTGACGTAGAACACCTCGTGGGGATCGCTCACTACGACCTTGACCACGGCCCGACGCCGGGGCCGGTACGCGATCATCGACAGCGACAGCTGTTCGGCGGTCACAGGCCGGGAAAGGACCGAGCCGACGTTGAGGGTTTCGGCCATGCGGTCGGGGAAGGCCGCCCGCGGCAACCCGAGGAGGTCGGGATCGTTCGGGTACAGCCACACGGCCACCTGACGGTGCCCGTCCTCGAAGATCTCCGCTCTGCCGTCGGTCGGAGACAGTTCACCAGTCCGCGCGCTCACCCCGAGCAGTTCGGTGCGTTCGCCATGGGGCCAGCGGACCTGTGCGACATACGTCGCCGTGGTGGACTGTTCCGGGGCCGCGTCGACATGGTCGAGTGACCAGTTCAGCAGGTGCCCACCCTGATGCTCCACAGCGGCCCTCAGCAGGGGCTCCACGCTTGGCCCGGTCAGGAGTCGGGCGCCGTCGTCAGGCATCTCCCCCACCGGTGTTGGAGGGTTCGCGTCGAAGTGTGAGCCAGGAGGCACGCCTCCCGTCGACCGCGCTCACCTGCAGGACGAACCTGGCGGGAGTGCCATCTTCATCACCACGGGGCGGCAAGCTGCATTCGAGGGTCGCTCCGAGGCGCGGGATCTGACCGGATCTGGCCATGAAGAAGCCTGCGACCGTGTCATAGGGCCCCTCCGGCATGGCGAATCCCGTCAGCTCGGCAAACTCCTCGATGGTGGTGAGCCCGTCGACCTCGTTGACCTGGCGGCGCTCCGCCTCGGACGGCTCGTCATACTCGTCGGTGATGTCACCGACGAGTTCCTCGACGAGGTCTTCTATGGTGACGATCCCTGCGGTTCCTCCGTACTCGTCACGGACGATGGCCATGTGCGCCTTGGCAGCGCGCATGGAACTCAATGCGTGCAGAATCTTGACCGTCTCAGGCAGCGACATCACGTCCCGGGCCAGCGATCGAACATCGCCCTCCCTCGCCGCGCCCTCTACGTCCATCAGATCGCGGACGTGGATGAACCCCACGATGCGGTCGTTGGAGCCGTCGGTGACCGGGTACCGGGAGCGTGGTGCGCCGCGGACCTCGCGATAGGCCAGCCCGATCGGCATGTCGGCAGCGAGGAAGTCGACCTCGGTTCGCGGCACCATCACCTCACGCAGCGACCGCTCCCCGGCGTCGAAAAGTTCATCGACGATGCTGCGCTCCTCGGCGCCGAGCGTGGAGGAACTGGACAGCATCGAGCGCAATTCCTCGTCGCTGACCTGGTCTTTGGAAAGCGACGGGTCCCCTCCGAGTAACCTGACGAGGAAGTTGGTCGACAGGTCCAGGAACCAGATCACCGGGCGGGCCAGCGTTGCGATCCCCGACACCAGCGGCGCGAGGCCGAGCGAGAATGCCTCCGCCCTCTGCATCGCCAGGCGCTTCGCCGTCAACTCCCCGATGACGATGGAGAAGTATGAGATCACCACGGTCACCAGCACCAACGCCAGCGGTGAGGCGACACCCTCCGGGACGCCCCACCCCACAAACACAGGGCTCAGCTCCTCGGCTATCGTGGCCCCACCGAATGCGGCCGACAACATCCCGGAAACGGTGACGCCGATCTGAACGGCCGACAGGAACAGATTCGGGTTGCTCGTGAGCCGCTGGATCGCCTGCCCACGTTTGCCCTTCGCCGCGAGTTGCTTCACCTGGCTCTCGCGGAGGGTCACCATCGCCATCTCGGCGGCCGCGAATGTGCCCCCGATGAGGATGAATACGAAGATCAGAGCAATGTCGCTCCACACGGAAGGTCCGCCCCCTACCGGAAGATGACTGTTCGGTTGCCGTCGGCGAGCACGCGGTGTTCCGCGAAGAGCCGCACCGCCTCGGCCAGCGTCTGGGATTCCTGCGCCTGCCCTTTGCGCATCAGCTTGGCCACGCTCATGGTGTGATCGACCCGCACCACGTTCTGTTCGATGATAGGCCCCTCGTCGAGATCGCTGGTGACGAAGTGCGCGGTGGCCCCGATCAGCTTCACGCCTCGGGTGTGTGCCTGGCGGTAGGGGTTGGCGCCCTTGAAACCGGGTAGGAACGAATGGTGGATGTTGATCGCCCGCCAGGCGAGGAAGTCGCAGAGCTCAGGGCTCAGGATCTGCATGTAGCGCGCCAACACCACGAGTTGGACGTCGTGGTCCTCGACCACCTGCCGGACGCGTGCCTCAAAATCTGGTTTGGTTTCCGGGAAGACGGCGTGGCTCTCGAAGTCGACGCCGTAAAACTCGGCCATGGGCGACAACTGGTCGTGGTTCGCCATGATCCGCACCACGTCGATGGGCAGTTCCCCTCCCTGCCAACGGAATAGGAGGTCGTTCAGAGCGTGACCGGCCTTGGATGCGAGAACCAGGGTGCGCACCGGAGTGCCCACATCATCGACGCGGAGTCGGGCCCCGAACTCGGCGGTCGCCTCCCGGATCGCCCCGTCCAAGGGTTGCGCCCCGGCGCCGTCCACCGCGATCCGGGTGAAGAACCGCCCCGAATCGGGAGACGAGAACTGCTGCAATTCCGCGATGTTGCCGCCCACCTGCACGATCGCCCCACTGATCGCATGCACGATCCCGGGACGGTCTGGGCAGTCGAGAGTGACGACGAGCTGAGGCATGCGCGCAATGCTACCGTTCCGGCCGGGAGCACCACCGCGAGCGCCCGAGGGGCTGACCAGCGATTTGGCGGAACGTCTTAAACCGGCTCCCGGTAGCGGCTATTGTCGCCATTGCGCAACGAGGCGCACCACTTCGAGGAAGCTCACCCGTACATGAATGATCCGACGCCTCCGACGACGCCCGGGACCATCCCGGCCGCGGAGTTCCACCGAGTCCAGCAGTCCCCCGAGTTCTCCAACCTAAGGAAGACCTTCCGCTCCTTCGCATTCCCCATGACGGCGGTCTTCCTCATCTGGTATTTCGCCTACATCCTGGCATCCATCTTTGCCAAGGAACTGATGATGACGAAGGTGATCGGCGACATGACCGTCGGTCTGCTGTTCGGCATCGGCCAGTTCGTGAGCACGTTCCTGATCACCTGGCTCTACATCCGCTACTCGAACAAGAAGGTCGACCCGATCGCGCAGGAGATCCGCGAAGACCTTGAAGGGAGCATCCGATGAGGCTGCTTGAGTCCGAACAGCTGGGCAACCCGATCATCAATATCGCCATCTTCGCCGCGTTTGTGGTGGTGACCCTGTTCGTCGTGATCCGCGTCACCAGGGGCGGGCAGAAGAAGGCCAGCGACTTCTACACGGGCGGCGCCCAGTTCGACGGCAGGCAGAATGGCTTCGCGATCGCGGGCGACTACCTGTCGGCGGCATCGTTTCTCGGCATCGTCGGGGCCATCGCCCTCTACGGCTACGACGGCCTCCTCTACTCCGTCGGCTTCCTGGTGGCCTGGCTCGTAGCCCTGCTGCTGGTGGCCGAGCCCCTCCGCAACACGGGCAAGTACACGATGGCCGACGTGTTGAGCTTCCGCATGAGGCAGAAGCCGGTCCGCCTGGCCGCTGCCATCTCGACGCTGGCCGTCACGTTCTTCTACCTCCTGGCCCAGATGGCCGGCGCCGGCGCGTTGGTCTCGCTCCTGCTCGGCATCCAGTCGGTGATCGGCCAGAACATCGTCATCGCCATAGTCGGCCTGCTGATGGTGGGCTACGTCCTGATCGGCGGCATGAAGGGCACCACCTGGGTGCAGATGATCAAAGCTGTGCTGCTGATCACCGGCGCGCTCGCCATGACCGTGTGGGTGCTGGCCAAGAGCGGCTTCAGCATGTCCAACCTGTTGACCGAGGCGATCACCAAGAGCGCCGCCGACGGGTCGACCGTCGACCTTCTGGCGCCGATGGAGCGCTACACCGACCCCATCGGCCTGATCTCGATGGGTCTCGCGCTCGTGCTCGGCGCCTCGGGCCTCCCCCACGTGCTGATGCGCTTCTACACCGTCCCCACCGCCAAGGAGGCCCGCCGTTCCGTCACGTGGGCGATCGGCCTGATCGGGGCGTTCTACCTGTTCACCATGGTGCTCGGCTACGGCGCTGCCTGGCTGGTCGGCCCCGAGGCGATCAAGAACATGCCGGGCGGCGCAAACGCGGCGGCTCCTGCGCTCGCCTACGAACTGGGCGGGACCGTCCTGATGGCGGTCATCGCGGGCGTCGCCTTCGCGACCATCCTCGCGGTCGTGGCCGGCCTCACCATCACCGCGTCGGCCTCCTTCGCGCACGACATCTACAACTCCGTGATGAAGGACGGCAAAGCCGACCCTGCCCGCGAGGTGAAGGTCGCCCGCTACACGTCGATCACGATCGGCATAGTCGCGATCGTCGGCGGAATCGTGGCGAACGGTCAGAACATCGCCTTCCTGGTCTCGTTGGCCTTCGCGGTCGCCGCATCGGCGAACCTGCCGTCGATCCTCTACTCGCTCTACTGGAAGAGGTTCTCCACCGCAGGGGCGGTCTGGTCAATCTTCGGTGGCCTGATCACCGCAGTGGTGTTGATCATCTTCTCGCCAGCCGTCTCGGGCGGGCCGGGCTCGATGTTCCCCAACGTGGACTTCCACTGGTTCCCGATCGATTCCCCCGCCATCGTGTCTGTGCCCGTCGGGTTCTTCCTCGGCTGGCTCGGCTCCGTCGTCAAGCCCGACGGCGACGAGTTCGCCGATCAGGCGGCCGAGATGGAGGTTCGTTCCATGACCGGCGCAGGTGCCGCCGGAGCGCTCGACCACTGATCTGCACACGCAAGAGCGGCCCTCCCCATTTCCGGGGAGGGCCGCTCTCGTGTGTGGTGGGCTCAGATGAGGCCGAGCTCGGTGACCGCGTTGCGCTCGTCGACCAGCTCGGCGACCGAGGCGTCGATCTTGGCGCGGGAGAAGTCTCCCAGTTCGAGGCCTTGGACGATCTCGTACTTCCCGTCCTTGACCGTCACCGGGAAGGAGGAGATGAGTCCCTCGGGGACCCCGTAGGACCCGTCGGACGGAACCGCCATCGAGACCCAGTCTCCCTCGGGGGTACCAAGCACCCAGTCACGCATGTGCTCGACCGTGGCGTTGGCGGCCGACGCCGCCGACGAGAGCCCGCGGGCCGCGATGATCGCCGCACCCCGCTTGGCGACCGTCGGGATGAACGTGTCCTCGAGCCACGCCTGATCGTTTACCTGCTCGGCTGCGTTTTCCCCGTTCACGAGGGCGTTGAACAGGTCCGGGTACTGCGTGGCCGAGTGGTTACCCCAGATGGTCATGTGCGACACGTCGTTGACGGAGACGCCCAGCTTCGCGGCCAGTTGGTACTTGGCGCGGTTGTGGTCGAGGCGGGTGAGCGCGTTGAACCGCTCGGCCGGGATGTCGGGCGCGTTCTTCAGCGCGATGAGCGCGTTGGTGTTGGCCGGGTTACCGGTGACGAGCACCTTGACGTCGTCAGCGGCGACGGCGTTGAGCGCCTTACCTTGAGCGGTGAAGATCGCCCCGTTGGCCGAGAGCAGGTCGCCACGCTCCATCCCCGCCTTGCGGGGCATCGCGCCGACCAGCATGGCCAGGTTGACGCCGTCGAACACCTTGTTCGGGTCGTCCCCGATCTCGATGTTGACGACGTTACCGAAGGCGCAGTCGTTGAGTTCCATGACCACGCCCTCGAGCGCCTTGAGCGCTGGGGTGATCTCGAGCAGCCTAAGTTCGATGGGACGATCCCCCAGCAGCGAACCGCTGGCGATGCGGAAGAGCAGGCTGTAACAGATCTGGCCTGCGGCGCCGGTGACGGCGATCTTGACGGGAGCCTCAGTGCTCACTTCTCAATTCCTCTCATAGGTCTTGTGGCCCTGACTCTACCCTCATCGGCTCTGTCTCCGTCCGGGGGGCGGACAGTTGTGTCGACGAACGTCGCGCGCACCGGACCGGTGCATGGTGCATGCGGCGGTGAAGCCCCAAGGCGTCTGGGGCCCCACGATGCTCGCGAGACGACCTCCGTCGATGCGGAGGATGACCGCAGTTGGGGAGTCAGGCCAAGTTCATCGTCGTCGGCCAGGGGTCGTCGCTCGACACCAACCAGAAAGCGCGACACCAGCGATCCGACGCCGACACCAACCAAAAGGCGCGACACCAGCGATCCGACGCCGACACCAACCAAAAGGCGCGACACCAGCGATCCGCGCCCGACACCAACCGTTAGGCGCGACACCAGCGGTATACCGCTGGTAACCAGCGATACCGCTGGTAACCGCCACAAACCACTGGTAACAGGGGCGGGCCGACGGTGGGCAGCCCTCCGCCCGCTGCCTGACCAGCCACTCGATCAACGATTCCTCAGAAGAGCCGGAAACCCCACTTGAGAACCTCCAACAACACCACAAGAACCACCCAGGCCATGAGCGTGATGGTCAGCCACCCGTCGCGCGCGAAACCGCGCAGCTTCTCCAAGACGGCCGGTGAGACGTACAGGTTTCCTTCAAGGATGTTCCAGTGCGTCATCGACCAGAACACGAAGGTGGTGGCCAGAGTCACGGTCAGGCACCAGGGGCAAAGCGCCCCGATCACGAAGGTCGACTGGAACAGCAACCAGTAGGCGAAGATCACGCCGAGGAGGTAGACCACGTTGGCCGTGAACATGAACCACTTCGGGAACCGCGTCTTCCAGAGCGAGGCGACGGCGATCGTCATCACCACCGGCTCCGAGATCAGTCCGAGGAACGCGTTGGGGAAGCCGAACACGTTGGCCTGCGGCGTAAGTCCGACCTTCGCACAGTCGAAGATCGCGTTGATCGAGCAGGCCAGCACCGCATCCGGGTTCCTGGCGAGCACGAGTGCGTCGTAGGCGAGGATGAACGAGGCAACCAGGCTCAGCGTCGCGAACACCAGCATCTCGCCGAACAGAATGTAGCGGGACCGGTCCGGGGGCATCACCCTCTGGTCGACTCTCACTCGCCCCGCGTCGGATTCTCCGGTGGTCGCTGCTGCTGACATGGCGCAATCCTAACGGGGTCGGGCGAAGGGGCAGGAGCCGCCTCAGCCCATTTCGCTTGCAGCTTGGATGGACTGGCCGCGACCGGCACTTCGCTTGGTATGGAATCGGGCCAGCGCCATCGGGACGGGCCCCGGCGGCTCGCGTTCCACCGCGAGCGACGCGGCCACCACCGCCACGCTGCGGTTGCCAAGCAGGGCAGATCGAACTGACGGCGGAGGTCCACCGTTCATGACAGAATCGAACTGCCCCAAACATGCAGGAGGACCAATGTCGTCTCGTCCGACTCGACGCTGGTCGCCGCACTCGTTGTCAACGTGGCCCTGATAGTTCCGGTGCCGCCAGGTCGCACATTCGGCACCATCTTCAAGGGAAAGTGCACGGCCGACGAGGCGCTGCTGTCTGCCGGTGGGGTGAGCAGCGCCGCCCCGACCAACGTGGCGTTCCTGTTCCGGCAGCGTTTCTTCGTCAACGGCATGCTCGAGGGGGATGCGAAAGAATGACCGAACACGACCACAGAGAACCGCCGTGCCCCGACTGCCGGGTCTGGGACCCACTTGCGAGCACCCGCACACCGGAAGACCCGCCCCTGGACGTCCTCACCACCGGGCCGCTGTTCTTCGATCTCATCTTCTCCGGCCTGCCGCGACTCCCCGAACCGGGGGAGGAACTCTTCTCCACCGGCATGGGTTCCTGCCCCGGAGGCATCGCCAACCTCGCCACAGCCACCGCTCGACTGGGGCTGCACACCGGCCTGGTCACCGGGTTCGGTGACGACGCCTACGCCGACTGGATGTGGGACGTGTTGCAGGACGACGAGCACATCGACCTGTCGGCCTCGCGCCGCTTCACCAACTTCCACTCGGCACTGACCGTCTCAATGGCATTCCGCGGCGATCGCGGGATGGTCACGCATGTCCACGAGTTGCCGGAGTCACTGGAGTCGGCGCTGCTCGAGGCCCCTGCGGCCAAGGCGGCCGCCATCGACCTCAACTCGGAAGGCCCTCACTGGCGCACTCTCAAAAGCCGCGGCACGCTGCTGTTTGCCGACATCGGTTTCGACGACTCCGGCAAGTGGGACCCGGCACGCCTCGCCCCCCTCGAGTTCTGCCACGCATTCACCCCCAACGCCGTTGAGGCGATGGCCTACACCCACACCGACCGGCCGACGGCGGCCGTGAGGAAGCTGGCCGAGCTCGTCCCCCTGGCCATCGTCACCGACGGCGTCGGCGGAAGTTTCGCGATCGACGGCTCCACGGGAGAGGAAGCGTACTGCCCGTCGGTGCCGGTGGAGGCGATCGACCCAACGGGTGCAGGCGACGTGTTCGCCGCTTCCATCGTGCTCGGCACGCTGGCTGGCTGGCCGCTCGAGTTCAGGCTCCGGTTCGCCTCCCTCAGTGCCTCGATGGCCGTGCGCCGATTCGGTGGATCGCTGGCCGCGCCCGGTTGGGGCGACATCGCCGACTGGTGGCGAACGCTTTCGAAACAGGCGGATGACGGCGACCTCCGCGCCGCCTACATCGCGCGCGACTACGCGTTCCTCGCTGAACTGATTCCAACGCATCCGGTTGCGGGGGTCCGCCGCGCTGAAGGCACCTTCGCGCTGGCCGCCCACCTCGGCTACAAGAGGGGCCATCCAGAGGGCGCCTGAGAGTCGGCTCGATCAGTTCGGCGGTACGATCGCGGCCACCGCCGCCGTCGCCACACCGAGCACCGCCATCACCGTCACGTCGATCCACTTGCGGCGGATCACGAGCAGCCCCGCGACGCTACGCGGCAGCACAAGCCGGAGTAACGCCCCGAGCAGCAGGGCTGCGGCGATCAGCGTCGAGGCCAAGCGCCAATGCCCGAACAACGCCGTCACAACTGCGCCGAGCACCACACAGATGACTGCAACGAGCGGCCAGGGGTTCAGCGGGTACGATTCTGGCGGCTTATCGGGCATTGAGGTCTTCGGCCCGATCCACGACGTTGCTCAGCAGCATGGCGCGGGTCATAGGACCGACCCCGCCGGGGTTCGGGGTGACCCACGCGGCCTTCTCCCAGACGTCTGGGGCCAGGTCGCCGGTGGTCTTGCCGTCGACCCGGCTGACCCCCACATCGACCAGCGCCGCCCCTTCACGGATCATGTCGGCCGTGATCATGTGGGGAACACCTGCCGCCGCCACGACGATGTCGGCCCTACGGGTGTGATCCGCGACGTCGCGGGTGCCGGTGTGACACAGCGTCACGGTCGCGTTCTCGCTGCGCCTTGTCAGGATCAGGCCCAGCGGGCGACCCACGGTGATGCCTCGGCCGACGACGACCACCTCCGCGCCCCGGATCGGGACATCGTGGCGGCGTAGGAGTTCCACGATGCCGCGCGGCGTACACGGCAGGGTCGCCGGTTCGTTCAGCACGAGCCGGCCGAGGTTTATGGGGTGCAGCCCATCGGCATCCTTATCCGGGTCGATGAGGCCGAGCGCCCAGTTCTCGTCCAGGTGTTTCGGAATCGGCAGCTGCACAATGTAGCCGGTGCAGGCCGGGTCAGCGTTGAGCGCCTCAATCGCCTCGCGCAGCTGGTCGGCCGTCGCGTCCGCGGGGAGCTCGACCTGGATCGAGGCGATGCCGACCTCGTCGCAGTCGCGGTGCTTCATGCGCACGTAGTTCTGGCTTGCCGGGTCACTGCCGACCAGCACGGTCGCCAGCCCGGGGACGATGCCGCGCTCGCGCAGCATCGCGACCCTGGTGGTCAGCTCATCCTTGATGGCCCGGGCGGTGGCCTTGCCGTCGAGTGCCTTGGCGGTCATCGGCGTCCTCAGTGGAAGAAGTGTCGGGTACCGGTGAGGTACATCGTCACACCCGCGGCCTGCGCAGCGTCGACGACCTCCTGGTCGCGCACCGAGCCGCCCGGCTGGACGATGGCGCGCACGCCGGCGTCGAGCAGCACCTGGGCCCCGTCCGCGAACGGGAAGAACGCGTCAGAGGCCGCCACCGAGCCGGAGGCCCGCTCCCCGGCACGGTCCACCGCGAGATGGCACGAGTCGACTCGGTTGACCTGCCCCATGCCGACGCCGACCGAGGCGCCGTCGTGGGCGAGCAGGATCGCGTTGGACTTGACCGCGCGCACCGCCCTCCAGGCGAAGACGAGGTCGGCGAGGGTCGCGTCGTCGGCAGGCTCGCCGGAAGCGAGGCGCCAGTTCGCCGGGTCGTCGCCGTCGGCGTCGATCGCGTCGGTGTGCTGCAGCAGCATGCCGCCGTCGATCTGGCGCAGCGCCAAGCCGCCAGCTGTGCCGTCATCGGCGATCAGGATGCGGATGTTCTTCTTGCCGGAGAGGATCTCCACGGCGCCCTCTTCGTACCCGGGGGCGACGACCACCTCGGTGAAGACCTCGCTGACCTGCCTGGCCATCTCCACCGACACCGGCCGGTTGGCGGCGATCACGCCGCCGAATGCGGACACCGGGTCGCAGGCGTGCGCCAGGCGGTGGGCGGCGGCGATGTCGTCGGCGACGGCGATCCCGCAGGGGTTGGCGTGCTTGATGATCGCGACGGCCGGGCCGGGGAAGTCGTAGGCGGCGCGTCGGGCGGCGTCGGCGTCTACGTAGTTGTTGTAGCTCATCTCCTTGCCGTGCAGCTGGGTCGCGTCGGCCAGGCCGGAACGCCCGTCACCGTTGCAGTAGACGGCCGCACCCTGGTGTGAGTTCTCGCCGTAGCGCAGGTCGGCGACCTTGCGCCAGGTGCCGCCGACCCAGGACGGGAAGCCGGAGCCCTGCGAGGAGTCGGTCAGTACGCTGCCCATCCAGCTTGCGACTGCGACGTCGTAGTTGGCGGTGTGCACGAAGGCCGCCGCGGCCAACACCTTGCGCTGCTGGAGGGTGAAGCCGCCGGCGACGAGCGCGGCGCGCAGCGCGGGGTACTGCTCGGCCGAGGTGATCACCGCGACGGACGGGTGATTCTTGGCCGCGGCCCGCACCATCGTCGGACCACCGATGTCGATCTGCTCGACACACTCATCCTCAGACGCGCCGGAGGCGACGGTCGCCTCGAAGGGATACAGGTTGGTGATCACCAGGTCGAACGGGGCCACCCCGAGCTCGTCGAGTTGCGCACGATGCGACTCGAGCCTGCGATCGGCGAGGATACCGGCGTGCACCTTCGGGTGAAGGGTCTTGACGCGGCCGTCGAGGCACTCCGGGAATCCGGTCACGTCCTCGACGGGAATCACCGGAACCCCCGCCTCCGCGAGCTTGGCCGCAGTGGATCCGGTCGACACGATCTCGACTCCTGCGGCGGCGAGCTCTCGCCCCAGGTCGACCAGCCCGGTCTTGTCATAAACGGAGACGAGCGCTCTGCGGAGCGGGATCAGATCGGTCACGGGTTTTCCTTCTTCCATTCGGAGACGGCCTGGATGAGCAGGCGGCGTTCCACCACCTTGATGCGTTCGTGGAGTGATTCGACGTCGTCTCCCGGCAGCACGTCGACGGCCCCCTGCAGCAGAATCCTACCGGTGTCGACACCGGCGTCGACCAGAAAGACCGTCGCCCCCGAGACCTTCACACCGGCTCTGAGCGCGTCGCGGGGGCCGTGTATACCGGGGAAGGCGGGCAGCAACGCCGGATGCGTGTTGATCATTCGCCCCCCGAAGCGTGCCAGGAACGCCTCTCCGACCAGCTTCATGAACCCTGCCGATGCCACGAGGTCGGGGTCGAACGCTCCGACCAGTTCGGCAAGTTTCGAGTCCCAGGTCGCCCTGTCAGAACCCTTGATGAACGGGTGCGCCACGGCGGGGATGCCCCGGCGACGGGCCCGTTCGAGCCCCTCGGCCGTCGACTGGTCGGAGACGACAGCCACCACCTCCGCGTCGACGTCACCCGCATCGATCGCGTCGATGAGCGCCTGGCAGAGAGTGCCGGTACCTGACAGAAGGACGACGACCCGGATCATTGTCCCAACCCTACGGCCTCGACGGGATGGCGGCGGCGCATCAGCAGTCCGAATAGGAGACCGAAGGCCATGCCGGACAGGCCGAGGATGGTCGGCGCGAACATGACAAGGGCGGTGACCCGGGCGCCGACCAGTGCGAGTCGCTCCAGGCCGAGCGACCCGGAGCCCAGTGCACAGGCCACCACAACCAGGCCGCCTGCGAGCAACCCGCTGCCGCCCCCAATGAGGGCGGTCCGGTCGAAACGGCTGCCAGGTAGCGTCAGGGCCACCACCAAGGCGGCCACCGCCCCACTGACGATGCCGACACCGAACCACCAGTAGTTCGCGGGTGAGCCGAAGTCCGGGCCGGGGACGGCGCCGAGGATTGGGATCGCGGGCAGCAGGCCCACGTCGGAGGTGAGCATCGTGACGACGGAGCCGTCGCCAAGCGTGAAGCCGGCGCCGAGCAGCCAGGAGATGCAGACGAGGATGAAGTTGGGCAGGTACGCCAGGTGCAGCGCGATCAGGAGGAACGTGGCTGTCGGGCCACCACCGAGCCCTTCCGCGATGACCGAGATCTGGTCCCGCGAGGCCAGGAGTGCGACGGTCAGCAGCACCGCACCTCCTGCGAGCAGCGCCAACAGCGCGGCCCCGGCCGCCCTTGGCACGACCCTCAGAGATTCAGGCCACGCCGCCGTGGGGTCGTACCCGAGGCCGCGCGCCGCTCCCAAGAGCCCAGCGACGATCCCTATCGCCAGGCTCCCGGCCACACCACTGAACGACAGTGTCTGGTTGACCGCCGCGATGACTGACATGCCCACGGCGTAGACCGCCGCGAAGAGGCCAGCCACCCGCCAGACGACCACCTCCCGCCCGGGTCTGAGGCGATCGGTGCCGGATGCACCCACGCGCGAACCGGCGGCCTGCCTGGCCGCGAACGAAGTGATGGGCAGCGACAGGAGGATGAGCAACGTGGAGAGCCCGAGCGGCGCAATCCCGACCGGCAGCCCCCCGATCTCGACCGGGGCACCATTGGCCAACAGCAACATCTTCGAGGCGAGCGCGAGCGCGCCGGGCAGCGTCGCATCCGGGGAGGTGAGCCAGCCGATGGCGGCGAGCCCCCCCAGCACCAGCCACATCGCAAGCAGCACCGCGATCGGCCCGAAACCCGCGGTGACATACCAGGGCCAGGACCACTGGCGTTGGTGTCCACGGGGGACCCGATGGACGTCCATGGCCACCGTCCGGGGCTTAGCAGAGGTCCTTGCCATCCAGATTCTCCACTCGCACTTCTCGCATGTTTGTTCGCTCCCCCGGTAGTGTTGCCAGACGACACCCTATATATCAAGCAGTGGCCGTTTGGAGGTGATGGCATGTCAGATGGTGAGGAGACGCGCCCTCGTCGGGCCCAGGCGTCGGATAAGCCTGAGACTGACGAGATCGACGATACCGCAGCCGCATCGCCGGGCAGCCCGCGACGCAGCTCACCCGACGAACCCGCTCTCGACCCGGAGCCGGACGGCGGGGAGCCGGGGTCGAACCCATTTGCGCGCCCCGGCAGCGACTCCGCCCGCATGCCGACGCCCGAGAGCCCGACCCGCGGCGGCGATCCCCTTGAGGCCACCCCGATCCCTGCACCAGTACTCCCCTCTTCCGCGTTCCAGGGCCCGGCGCCACGCCGCTCGGCCCTTTCAAGCACGAGTCCCGTCGAGTCGGATTCCGCTTCACAGCAGTGGCAGTGGGTTGCGGCCCATCGCAACCGCCTCGTCGTCTGGGCCGCCGGTGGCCTCGCCATCGCGCTCGCGCTTGCGCTCATTTCGTTCTTCATTGCCCGCAGCATTCGGGATGCCGGGCCGGGAGCCGTCTCGCCGTCTGCGAGCGCCACCGCGACCCCGAGCCCCTCGGCCAGCGCCACACCGATCACCGATGCCGACCTCGTGGAGCCCGCCGACCTGGCGGCCATCTCGACGGTCTCGAGCTGGTCTGAGGTCTCGACCACAGACTCGGTCGCGGATCACCAGAGCTTCGCCACGTGCCTCAGCACCGTAAGCGTCGACGTCAATCCAGTGCAGAGCTTTCAACGCTCACTGGCCACCGGCGGAGATGACAAGCTTGCGACGTTGCACCAGATCGACGCGTACGCCGACGAGGACGCCGCCACCTCGGTGATGGATGCGCGGACCACGGCGCTGTCCAACTGCGCGGCCGTTCTGGTTCAGGCACGCATCGTCGGGGCGAGCAACGTCACAGGGTTCGCCGATCGCACCTTCCAGATCGACCTGGTTGCCGACGACGAGACTCCCGACTACCGCACCCTGCTGTTGACGCAGGAAGGTCGCACCCTGCAACTCTTGGAGGTGCGCAGGCTGGATGATGCCGTCCCGGCCGAGGATGTGGCCACCGCCCTGACCCGCCCGCAGCAGGCCATCAACGAGGCGGCCGGCGCCGACGAGCAGGTCGACCCCGTCGTGACACCGGGCGTCGTCCCGGCGGTCGAGCCGTACGGTTGGCTCATCGCCTCCGACCTGCCGCGCGTCCGGGCCGGGGCCGGGCTGTGGTCGGCCTCGGAACCGCAGGCCCTCACCACGTTCGGCACCGGATGTGAAAACATGACGCTGTCGAGCGAGGCCGGTCCCACCCAACGACAGGTGGCCCGCTATCAGATCGCCCAGGACGACGAGACCCCTGCGCTGTTCGGGTTGGATCAGGCGGTCTTCACGTTCGACGACAAGGAGACTGCCGCCACCTTCGTGACGAAGCTGGGTGGCAACCTGGCGAACTGCAAGGCCAGGGTGCCCGGTTCCGACGTCTCGGAGGCCGATGCGGTCGCGTCGGTCGGCGTGGACGGACAGAAGGGGTCGTCTCGGATCTTCACGATCACCCGACAGCAGAGCAACGACACCAGGAGCGCCTGGCAAGCGATCATCACGGTCGTCGGGGAACGCGTGTCCTACACGCTGGTTTCCGTCGAGGGTGGGTACCAGTTCAAGGCAGCCCAGCTGAGCACGCTCGCCGAACGGGTCGGGGTCCGCCTCACCCAGTTCGAGTGACACTCCCCCGCCACGGAACCAAGCGACGCCCCCACGAGAACTCGTGGGGGCGTCACCTTGTGACGAAGATCAGGAGCGGCTGCTTCTGAGCTCCGCGATCGCGTCGCGGACGAGTTGGGCCGTGAGCGACGGTGTCTCTCCGACGAGCACCCCGGAGGCCTCGAGCGCCTCCTTCTTCGCTGCCGCGGTCCCCGCAGAGCCGGTGATGATCGCCCCGGCGTGCCCCATCGTCCGGCCGGGCGGGGCGGTGAAGCCCGCCACGTAGCCGATCACGGGCTTGGTGATGTTGGCTGCGATGTAGTCTGCGGCACGCTCCTCCGCGTCACCGCCGATCTCGCCGATCATCACGATGATGTCGGTGTCGGGGTCGTCTTGGAAGGCCTGCAGGACGTCGATGTGTGTGGTCCCAACAACGGGGTCACCGCCGATGCCGACAGCCGTTGAGAAGCCGTGGTCGCGCAGTTCATACATCATCTGATAAGTGAGGGTGCCGGACTTGGACACCAGGCCGATGCGACCCTGGCCGGAGATGTGTGCGGGGATGATCCCGACGTTCGACTTGCCTGGTGAGATGAGACCCGGGCAGTTCGGGCCGATGACCCTCGTACCCGACGCGCGGGCGGCGGTCAGGAACTCGATGGAGTCGCGCACCGGGATGCCCTCGGTGATCACCACGCAGAGCCCGATCTCCGCTTCGACGGCCTCGAGAACCGCGGCCTTGGCGAACTTCGGCGGCACGAAGACCACGGAGACGTCGGCTCCGGTCGCCGCCACCGCCTCGGCCATCGAGCCGAACACGGGCACGGGGTCTTCCTCGAACAGGACGGACTCCCCGGACTTGCCGGGCGTGACCCCACCGAGGATCCGGGTGCCGGACATGATCATGCGCTGGGTGTGTTTGCGGCCCTCGCGACCCGTCATGCCCTGGACGAGGACCCTTGAGGAGGCGTTGATGAATACAGGCATCCGTGGCTCAGTTCTCTTCGGCGGCGAAGCGCGCCGCGGCACGGGCTGCTTCGTCCATGGTGTTCTTGACGGTGATGAGGGGCAGGTTGGCCTCCGAGAGGATCGCCTTCCCGACCTCGACGGAGTTGCCGTCCAGCCGCACGACGATGGGGAGCCTGGCCTCTTCACCGAGCATCTCAAGCGCGTTGACGATGCCGTTGGCAACGTCGCTGCACGCGGTGATGCCTCCGAACACGTTCACGAACACGGACTTGACTTGCGGGTCGCTCATGATGATGCGCAGCCCGTTGGCCATGACCGCGGCAGACGCGCCACCCCCGATGTCGAGGAAGTTCGCCGGGTGGGGTTGCCCGGGGAGTTCTAACCCGGCAGCGGCAACCACGTCCAGGGTGCTCATCACGAGCCCCGCACCGTTCCCGATCACGCCTACAGTGCCGTCCAGCTTGACGTAGTTCAGGTTGAGGTCGCGGGCCTGTCGTTCAAGGTCGACCGTTGCCGCGGCCTCCTCGTACTCGTCCCATTCAGGGTGCCGGAACGCGGCGTTCGCGTCGAGGGTCACCTTGCCGTCGAGCGCGATGATGCGGCCATCTCCGGTCTTGACCAACGGATTGACCTCGACGAGGGTGGCGTCGGCTTCTCGGAACACCTGCCATAGTTGCTGCAGCACCTCCACGATGGGCCCGTGGTCATCCGGCAGGAATCCGGCCTCCTCCACGATCCGGGCCGCGACCGCCGGCGTGATCCCCTCGACCGGGTCCAGGGGAACCTTGACAAGTGCCTCCGGCCGCTCGAGCGCCAGGGTCTCGATCTCGACGCCGCCCTCCACGCTGCACATGGCGAGGTATCCACCCGAGGCGCGGTCCAAAAGGATTGAGAAATAGAACTCCTCAGCGATGTCGGCCGCGGGGCTCAGCATCACCGTCTCGACCCGGTGCTCCTTGATGGTCAGGTTCAGGATCTCGGTTGCCGTCTTCAGGACGGCCTCCTCGCCCCGGGCGAGTTTTACGCCGCCCGCCTTCCCCCGGCCACCGGTCCGGACCTGCGCCTTGACGACGGCAAGGTCGGCACCAAGTGACTTGTAGGCCTCGACGGCCTCTTGCGGCGTCGTCGCCGTCCTGCCTGCCAGGACAGGGACGCCGCCCCGCTCGAACAGGTCGCGCGCCTGATACTCCAAGAGATCCACGTTGTTCCTTTGGGTGTGAGTAGGTGACCACCGCGCCAAAGACTACCCTTCCCGCGCAACCCCAGACCCGATTTTGAGAGAATCCTGAGAACTGTTAAGGTTCTCTTCGGAAGGTCCCGAAGGGACACCCACATATGTCAGGAGTCAGGTGAAGGACGCAGCCAAGCGCGGGGCGCAGGTCGACTTTGAAGGTGACGTCGCCGAACTCGAGGCCAACGACCCAGGACGCGCACAGCGCGGGGCCGTCGCCTTCGGGCTCAGCCGGAAGCTGATCGCCCTCAGCGTATCGGGCGCGGTAGCCGTCGCCGCACTCTTCTCCCTGGCCTTCGTGAGCCGGGGTTCCGGCCTTGACAACTCATCCGAGTCGGCCGACGCCACAGCGGCCGTTCCGGCCGCGGCCGTCGCCGCCGTCGAGGAGGGGTTCGCCGACCGGAGCGAAGAGGTCAGCCGCAATGCCGTCCGTTCCAACCTGAGCGAAGCGGTCGCCGACGAGAAGGCGAAGGACCGTACGGCCAACATGGGCGCCTCATCAGAGGACGCCGTCAAGGCTTACACCGACATGACCTCCGAAGAGCGGCAGCGCCTCATGGACGAGGACATGGCCCTTGTCGATGCCCAGAGCGCGAAGCTGAAGAAAGAGGCCGAGGAGGCCGCCCGGAAGCTCGAAGAGGCCAAGAAGGCAGCGGCGGCCGCGGCCGCGAGCGGTGGCGAGGTCACCGAGACGGCGGACCTGAGCGCCGAGGACGTCTCCAACCTGAGCTCCACCGGTGGCTCGATGCCCCTGAAGAGCAACTACAGCATCGGTGCATGGTTCGGCAAGACGGGCTCGTGGTCGCGCTACCACACCGGCCAGGACTTCCCCGCCCCGATCGGCACCCCCATCTACGCGGTCGCCTCCGGCGTGATCCTGAGCCCCACCGCTGGCGGCTGGGCAGGCACCAACGTCGTCATCAGGCACTCCAACGGCGGCGCGACGCTGTACGCCCACATGAGCCGCAAGGTCGTCAACACCGGTGAAACCGTCAAGGCTGGCCAGCTGATCGGTTACGTCGGCGTCACCGGACGCAGCTTCGGCGCCCACCTGCACATGGAGTACTACAAGCCGGGCGTCACGCCGGGCAAGGTGTACGAGGCCTCTGACCCGATGGCCTTCCTGAGGTCGCTCGGCGTCGCCTGAGCCACAAACGCGAAAGAGGGGGCGGCCCGGCGGGCTGCCCCCTCTTTCGCGCTCAGCGCAGGTCTGACGCGACCCGACCACGGCTCAGAGCTTCTCCATCGGGGAGTGTTTCAGGCTGAGTCGCTTGGTGCCCGCCGAACCGAAGTCGACATCGACCCTGGTCGCGTCCCCGACCCCCGTCACCGCAAGCACAGTGCCCATCCCGAAAGCGGCGTGCAGCACCCTGTCGCCGACATCCACGGTGGCCACGGTCTTCACCGGCCCGCCGCCCTTCCCGAACGACTGCATCGACGCCGACGTAGTCCGGTTCCTGGTCGCAGCCTGACCGGCCCACGTGGTCGACGACACCGCCGTGCGACGCCAGTCGAGCACGTGTGGGGAGATCTCGCCGAGGAAGCGTGACGGCGGGTTGTAGGTGGGCGACCCGAAGGTCACGCGCACGCTGCTGCGGCTGAGGTAGAGCCGCTTGCGCGCACGGGTGATGCCGACATAGGCGAGCCTGCGCTCCTCCTCCACCTCATCCGGCTCGGTGAGGGTCCTCATGTGGGGGAAGAGGCCCTCCTCCATGCCGGTCAGGAATACGGTGTCGAACTCCAGCCCCTTCGCGGTGTGCAGCGTCATCATCGTCACCACGCCCTTGCCCTCTTCGTGGTCGGGAACCTGATCTGAATCGGCGACCAGGGCGATCCGTTCCAGGAACGCAGGCAGGGAGTCGTCGGGTTCCGGCATACCGGCGGCGAGCCCGACGGCCTCTTCATCCAGATCGACGGTGTTCGCATTGGCCACGAACTCGCCGGCGACCGAGACGAGTTCGACGAGGTTCTCGATCCGGGTGAGATCCTGCGGGTCCGTGGAGGCCTCCAGTTCGGGCAGGTAGCCCGACTCCTTGAGGATCGACGTCAGCACCTCATCTGCCGGGGAACCGTTGGCGACCATGGCCCGGTGCAGGTTCATGACGTCGACGAAGCCCTGGATCTGCCGGAGCGATCTCGTGGCCAGCCCCGGCGCCTCGGAGGCCCGCTGGAGGGCGTCGAAGAATGAGGTGCGCTCGGAGGAGGCGAGGCTCGAGATTGAAGCCTCCGCCCGGTCGCCGATGCCACGCTTGGGCACGTTGAGGATGCGGCGCACGGAGACGTCGTCTGCGGGGTTCGCGATCGCACGCAGGTAGGCGATGGCGTCCCTGATCTCCCGGCGTTCGTAGAATCGCACGCCACCGACCACCTTGTATGGCATACCGACGCGGATGAAGACCTCTTCCAGGGCCCGTGACTGGGCGTTGGTGCGGTAGAACACGGCCGTGTCGCCGTACTGGCTGACGCCCTGGTCGGACAGTTTGTCGATCTCGTCTGCGACGAACTGGGCCTCGTCGTGTTCGGTGTCGGCGACCCAGCCCACGACGAGTTCACCCTCACCCAGGCTCGACCACAGTCGCTTCTCGCGGCGGCCGGTGTTCTGGGAGATGACCGAGTTGGCCGCCGTCAGAACGTTCTGGGTGGATCGGTAGTTCTGGTCGAGGACGATGGTCTCGGCCCCGGGGAAGTCCTTCTCGAAGTCGAGGATGTTGCGGATGGTTGCGCCCCGGAAGGCGTAGATCGACTGGTCCGAGTCGCCGACCACCATCAGTTCGGCGCCTTCGACCATCGCGGGCCCGGCCCCAGTGTCCTCGTCGGAGCAGAGTTCCCGGATGAGTGCGTACTGTGCGTGGTTGGTGTCCTGGTATTCGTCGACCAGTACCTGCCGGAACCTGCGTCGGTACTTCTCCCGCACGTCGGGAAACGCCCGGAACAGATGCACCGTCGTCATGATGAGGTCGTCGAAGTCGAGCGCATTGGCTGCCCCGAGCCGACGTTGGTACTCGCCGTAGGCCTCCGCGTAGACCTGCCGCTGTTGACCGCTGGCTTCAAGGGCTGCCGTTTCATGATCCACAAGGTCGTTTTTGTAGTTTCCGACGGCGTTGAGGACGGCGCGAACCGGGAACCGCTTCGGGTCGACCTCCAGATCCCGCAGCACCAGCGACATGAGGCGTTTGGAGTCGGCATCGTCGTAGATCGAGAAACTCTTCGAGATGCCGAAGCGGTCGATGTCGGAGCGCAGGATGCGCACGCAGGCCGAGTGGAAGGTCGAGACCCACATCAGCTTTGCACGGTTTCCGACGAGGTCGACGACGCGTTGCCGCATCTCCGCGGCCGCCTTGTTGGTGAACGTGATGGCCAGGATCGACCCGGGATGGACGCCCCTCTCTGCGACTAGGTGCGCGATCCTGCGGGTGAGCACCCTCGTCTTGCCCGAACCGGCACCCGCGACCACCAGGACGGGCCCCCCGGCGTGCAGCACGGCCTCCCGCTGGGGTGGGTTGAGGCCGTCTAGCAGTTCCTCGGCCCCCACCTTCTTCGCGGTCGTCTTCTGGTCCCGGCGCTCGGGATCGGGGCGGGATGTGGGCGTCGTCTCATCAGGCCGGAAGGCGGCGAAGAGATCGGGAAACAGGGAGTCGCTCATGTCGAGGGACAAGACTACCTGCCCGCCCCACGCCGACGGCCCCCGGTAGCATGGCGGACATGCGCTCCACCTTCGCGAAGACCCAACGGATCGTGAACCGCATCACCGCCTCGATCCTCATCCTCCAAGTCGCTGCGATGGCGCTGATGACGCTGGTTGAGTCGCTTCGCAAGAAGCACCGCAAGCTCCGGAAGTTCCCGGTGACCCCACCCGAACCGGTGGCGGTCCAACAGGACGAGATCACCGTCTACACCTACGGGGAATACCTGTTCGACGCGATGCTCAAGGCCATCGACTCGGCCGGGAAGGTGGTCTACTTCGAGTCCTACATCTGGAAGTCCGACGCCACCGGTGAGGCTTTCGTCAGCGCCCTCAACAGGGCCGCTGAGCGTGGCGTGGAGGTCTACGCCGTCTGGGACGGATTCGGCAACCTGGTCGTGCCGTTGCCCTTCTACCACCGGCTGTCGCCACGGGTAAACGTCCTTTGCTACCCGGCGTTCCCCATCCCTTGGCGACCCCGCACGTGGGGCCGCAACCACCGCAAACTGCTGTGCGTCGACGGTCGGGTCGGCTTCGTCGGCGGCTACAACATCGGTTCGCTCTATGCGACGGGATGGCGCGACACGCATGCCCGCATCGTCGGCCCCGGGGTCGCCGAACTTGACAACGCGTTCATCGACTTCTGGAATCAGAACCTCGGTCGACACCGACGCCCGATCGAGGACAACCCGGCACGCGGCTGGAGGACCGACCTGCGGCTGCACCGCAACACCCCCCGCATCCAGGTCTACCCGATCCGTAACATGTACCTGGAGGCGATCGACCGGGCGCAGGAGCGGATCTGGCTGACTCACGCCTATCTCCTCCCCGACGAAGACTTCGTGGCGGCGTTGCGGGATGCGGCGAACAGGGGGGTCGATGTGCGGATCATCATCCCCGAGCGATCCAACCATGTGGTGGCCGACTGGCTGTCGCGGGGCTTCTACGAACGGTTGCTGCGCTCAGGAATCCGGCTGTTCCTCTACCAGGGGGCGATGGTACACGCGAAGACGGGCACGATCGACGGGCACTGGTCGACGATCGGCACAGCCAACCTCGACCGGTTGAGCATGCTGGGCAACTACGAACTGAACCTCGAGATCACCGACCGAGACGTGGCCACGCAGATGGAGAGCGTCTACGCCACCGACCTTTCCAACTGCATCGAATTGAATGAGGAACGCTGGAGGTCCCGCTCCCTGGTGGCCAAGGGCACCGAGGCGTTCCTGTCACCCTGGCGGCCACTTTTCTGACCCCCGGGGGGGGG
>NZ_FQZG01000063.1 GCF_900141915.1 Tessaracoccus bendigoensis DSM 12906
CCCGAGCCTGACTGAACAAGACGCCCCGCGCGTCCCCCTGAACGGCGCAACTACCAGCGACGAGCCCGCTGTGACTACCAGCGGTCGCCCGCGCTACCAGGGTTTCCTGCCGTCACCAGCAGGATTTCGCTGGTGTCACGCTGCTTCCTTCGCGGCTTGTCTGGCTACCAGCGCTATCCCGCGAGAGCAGGAGCATTTCGCTGGTCTCTCACGATTCCGGTGGCGACAGCGCTGAGGCACCGGGTCCGGGCACCGCTACCGGCCTCCCAAATCGACCACTGGTCGATTCTGATGCGTCACGCGACGAGTATCGACCACCGCCAAGACGCCTCATAGGGCTCCGACTACCCCCACAACATACGTCCGGACCTCCCGACCCGGTCCCACCGAACGGACACGCCCAGACTCACCGGCGCACCGACTGCAACTCCCCAACGATCACCTCGACATCACGACTCAATGTGAACGGCAGACGGCCCGACTGCCCACCACCGGACCAATCCACATCCCAATACGACGTCCCCGTCACCGTATAACGACCATCTTCGGCATACACATAACCGCAGTTCGGCGACTTCACATTCCGCCCACTCGTCGCCGACAACGTCCACTTGGTCCCTCTCCCACAAGTGACACTGTCGCCATTTCCCATCTCCCACACCATCTGCGACACCGTCGCCGTCAAGGTAACACTCACACCGCCCTCGGAAGTGGAATCCGTCACGGGCCCCCACTGCAGCTCAGACGTCGGAGCCGCCCACAACCACATGTTCCAACCAACAAGACTCATCCGCTCCAACGTGTCACCCCGCGGATGGATACCCAACTCCGGCGACTCGAAATCAATCCCCGCCAACAAGCGCCGCGCCAACTCCTCCGGGTCAGGAGCCTCAGGCGCACTCGGCAACCAACGCAGCGCGGCACCCCAAGGATCAGGCAGACCATCAAAACCAGCCCGAGTACACGAATACACCGCTCCCCCGCTATGACCCACCCACACGGCATCCTCCGGCGGTGGCTGAACCGGCAACAACCGGCACCAGGCTCCCGCGTAAGAACTCCAACTGCCCAAGGCCGTCTCACACTGGATCTCACGCCCCTGATACGCACACGCACGCGGAGTCGTTGAGACGCTGTCTGTTCGCAAAGCGTCTGATGACTCCACTCCCGAATCAGTGGAAACATCCGCCCACACCAGGCAACCCATTTGCGTCGAGTCCTCCAGGACGCACTTCTTCGCAGCTTCGGCAAGAGTCTGTGGGGAACAGAGCGCCGACACGGCGATACAGGCAACCACGATAAGGAGCCGATTTAGCATTCCGCTATCTCGTTCCTCACCTGGGCCACAATCCACTGGCCGTTCAGCATTAGCTGCAACTCAGTCCGTTCCTGCAGCGTTCCTTCCGCCGGAACCAGTTCACCCGTGTCGATTCTGACGAGTCTAAGGTGCGCCCGGTCAACACAGTACGAGATGTAAGCGATTCGGGGTGTTGCCTCTTTATCTCCCGGATCCACCACGATGTCCCGGAAGGTGAATCCTCCCTCGCTTCGGATCCGCTCCTCACGCAGCCGGGCGATCCTATCCAGGATGATTCTGGACTCCTCCCCCGTCGTCACGTACTGAGTCTCCGTCGGGTCCCTGTCCCCCAACGGATCGGCCGCAAACAACTCATACACCCGCCAGTACTCCCGCCACCCCGCGATGATCGCCGCCTCCTCCGGGTCCTCGGTCGGAAGGCCAGCAGGAAACGAAACAAACGACGTCGGGGTTGGCGTCGGATCGGCCGACGGTATCGGGGTTGGCGTCGGCGTCGGCGTCGGCGTCAAGGCAGGCGAAGTCCCGACCACCGACGGCGACGGCGACGGTTGGGCGCAGCCCGCCAACAGCAGCACCCCCACGAGCGACACGAGCAGACAACGCATCCGAAACCTCCATTGGTCTGATTCCGCAATCTAACCAACCGATCGGCTCACGTCACCACCCCCACAACCGATCTGTGGACAACTCCGACCAGCCACGTGCACAAGTCTCCCTATCCACAGAGGCAGGCCCCTATATCGCCTCACCTCCATGTAGAGAGCTGTGCACGGCCATCCCCTCGAACCTGTTGTCAGCTGAATATGGGTCTGGAGTGTCGACCCAGTCGGATCTGCCGGCCCAGGACGGCCCGGGTCCAGCCCCACTGCTGCCAGACCTGCCGGTAGCTCAGCCGTGCCGTGTCGAATCCGAGATCGCGGGCATTGAGGTCCCGGAAGCGATCGAGCTCGTAGCGGTCCTTCGCGGAGTGATGCGCAAGGCTGTCACACTCGATGATCAGCGACCTTCCCACGAGCAGGTCCACCCGGCCAACCCCGTCGATCTCTACCTGTGGCCGCACTGGCACATTTCGACGTTGGAGGAAGACCCTCACCCTGGTCTCGCTCCCCGACTCGGCGCTACTCAGGTGTCGCCTGACGAGGGCACCGCGCACGACATGCCGGTGCAAAAGCAAACTCACCTCTTCGTCCGAAACGACCCTCAGATTGAGCGCAGACTCGAGCACGATGACGGCCGTCTCGGTCGAATGCCGCTGCACCACCTGCTCCAGACAGTCGAGCAACGGCCAGACCGGAACTCTCGGTTGTGGTGCTCGATATGAGTGCAGGTCGGGGTCACGCAGAGACGGCGCGCACCCCGCCCCGTACACGGCATGCAACCCGGTGTAGGGCGGCACCCACAGCCCGTGCAGTTGGCAACCGGCGAGGCAACCCGCGCGGGCGCCGTGCTGGATCGCCTTGACCACCTCAGGGTGGGCACCTGGGAACGCGTACCACCCGCGGGCGATGCGGCTGACCGCCCCGCTCGCGACGGCATGTTCGATGTCCCGCCGTGACGCACCCTCACCTCGCAACTCTGAATACGACCTCACTCCAATACCATGCATGACTCATCTATCCGCCGACTGGCCCTCGATTTCCCGCCACGAGACAGATCTGTGGACAACTCCTGAGCCGGATCTACTGTTCATTCGTGGATTGCCTGCGTTGTCTGCTGACGATGCTCGTCCGGCCTCGTTGAGTGTCGGATCCTGCTCATTTTGGGTGGCGCGGGGCTGGGTCGACCGACTCTCTCGTGCACAAATCTCTCTATGCGTGGAGGCATCCGCTATACAGCCTCGCCTCCACGCATGCAGAGATCTGTGCACAGCGGCGACCCGGTCTGGTGCGACTTTCCGCTAGGCTGACCCCGTCGACGCGGGAGAACCGACCCCGTGCCGGTGCCGAAGGAGCAACCGCCCCGGAAACTCTCAGGCCCCAGGACCGCATCGACCGGGAAACTCTGGAAAGTGGCCGTCAGGCCCGCCGAAGGATACGAAGATCTCAGGCAACCGCGACAGAGGGGGCTTAGGGTGGAACACACCCGACGGCGCCGCTCGCGGCAGAAGGGGCTACACATGTCACTGAAGACCACGGCGCTGCATGCGCTACACACCGAACTTGGTGGCCGACTCGTCGACTTCGCAGGATGGGAACTGCCCGTCCAGTTCACCGGCGGCATCGCCGAACATCAACACACCCGAACCGCGGCCTCGCTCTTCGACGTCTCCCACATGGGTCAGGTGCTGGTAACCGCCACCTCGGGCGACCTTGCTGACGCCGCCGCGGCCCTCGAGACTCTCATCCCCGCCAGCGTCGCGGGGCTTGCCGAGGGTCGGCAGCGCTACGGCCTCCTCACCACCCCCGACGGTGGGATCGTCGACGACCTCATGTTCGCGAACCACGGCGACCGGTTCCTCATCGTCCTGAATGCCGCCCGAACCGACGTCGACCTCGCGCTACTCAACACCCTCGACGGCGTCACCATCGATCTGCTGACCGACCGTGCCCTCCTCGCCCTGCAAGGCCCCCTCGCCGCCGATGCCCTCGAACGGCTGATCCCCGGCGTCGCCGAGCTTAAGTTCATGGACTCGGTCACCCTCGACTTCGACGGCGTGCCCGTCTGGGTGTCCCGCTCGGGCTACACCGGTGAGGACGGTTTCGAGGTCTCCATCCCCAATGCGGAGGCCGAAGCCTTCGCCCGCGCCCTTCTGGCCATGGACGAGGTTGCCCCCGCCGGGCTCGGGGCCCGCGACTCCCTACGGCTCGAGGCGGGCATGCCCCTCTATGGCCACGAACTCACCGTCGACATCACACCGGCAGAAGCCGGACTCGGCTGGGCCATCCAGAAGGTGCGCCGCCCCGGTGGTTCCCGCGCGGGCGGCTACCCAGGAGCCGACACCATCTCGGCCCAACTCGCCGACGGCGCCCCCCGGGAACGCATCGGGCTCAGGATCGAGGGCCGCGCCCCCGTCCGCGAGGGCGCGCCGGTCTTCGCCGACGCCGAGTCGACCACCCCCATCGGCGTCATCACCTCCGGTGGTTTCTCGCCCACCCTCGGCGGCCCCATCGCGATGGCCCTGGTCGACACCGGCTCTGCCGGAGCAACCGTCTACCCGGAGGTGCGCGGCCGTCGGGTGGCCGCCACCGTCACCCCAATGCCCTTCGTCCGTCACAACTACCACCGATAAGGATCGATCATGCTGAAGTTCACGCCCGACCACGAATGGCTCGACCCCACCGGCGACGACGTCGCCGTCGGCATCACCGAGCACGCAGCCAGCGAACTCGGCGACATCGTCTTCATCGAACTGCCAACTGTCGGCGACTCGGTGAGCAAGGGCGACGAGGTCGTCGCCATCGACTCCACCAAGGCCGCCTCCGGCATCACCGCCGCGATCGACGGCGTCATCACCGCGGTCAATGAGACGCTCGTCGATGCCCCGGAGAGCGTCAATGCCGATCCGATGGGCACCTGGTTCTTCCGCATCGACCCGACCGACCCGGCCCAGCTCGACGACCTGCTCGACGAGGCCGCCTACCAGGCTCTGATCGGCTGACACCTGTGGCGACCTGGGAACCCACCTCATACGATCCAGACGACTTCGCCAACCGGCGCCACATCGGCCCGAGCCCCGCGGAGATCGAGCACATGCTGAACGTGCTCGGCGTCGATACCGTCGACCAGTTGATCGACCAGACGGTGCCCGTCGACCTGCGCCAGGCTGAGCCGTTGGGTTGGGCACCCATGACGGAGGGGGCCGTGCTTGATGAGCTTCGGCGCCTCGGGTCGCACAACCTCGTGCGCACCTCGATGATCGGCCAGGGCTATCACCAGACGGTCACCCCGCCTGCCATCCAGCGCAACATCCTGGAAAACCCGGCGTGGTACACGGCCTACACGCCGTACCAACCGGAGATCTCACAGGGCAGGCTCGAGGCACTACTGAACTTCCAGACCATGGTGATCGACCTCACGGGGCTCGACATCGCAGGCGCCTCGCTCCTCGATGAGGCGACCGCTGCGGCCGAGGCGATGGTGATGGCCTACAACCACGCCAAGGGTAAGCGCTCCCGCTTCTTCGCCGCCGATGACCTCCACCCGCAGGTGCGCGCCGTGCTCGCGACGAGGGCCGCACCGCACGGGATCGAGATCGTCACCGGCCCGGTCGACGGCGCCATCCCCGACGCGTCCTGGTTCGGGGCGATCGTTTCCTACCCCGGCACCTACGGGCACCTGCGCGACCACTCGGCGTTCTTCGACGCGTTGCACGAGGTCGGGGCCCTGGGGATCGCCGATGCCGACCTGCTCAGCCTCTGCCTCGTCAAGGAACCTGGCGCCATGGGGGCCGACATTGCGGTGGGTTCGGCACAGCGGTTCGGCGTGCAACCCGGCTACGGAGGCCCGCACGCGGCCTTCCTCGCCTGCCGGGATCAGCTGAAGCGGATCATGCCGGGACGCCTGGTCGGGGTCTCCAAGGACGCCAACGGCAACCGGGCCTACCGGCTCGCGTTGCAGGCCAGGGAGCAGCACATCCGTCGCGAGAAGGCGACGTCGAACGTGTGTACCGCTCAGGCTCTGCTTGCGGTGATGGCGTCGTTCTACGCTGTCTTCCACGGGCCGGCAGGGCTTCGTGCCATCGCGCAGCGGGTACACCTGATGACGGTCACCCTCGCGACCGCGCTGCGTGCCGACGGTGCCCAGGTCGAGCCGGAGCACTTCTTCGACACCATCACGGTGACGGTGGGCGTCGGGCAGGCGGGGATCATCGCCGCCGCCGAGCAGCGCGGAATCAACCTGCGCAGGGTCGGGCGCGACCGGGTCGGCATCGCCTGCGACGAAACCACTACCGTGGAAGTGCTGAACAAGGTTCTGGACGCCTTCGGGATCGACCCAGTGGATGAACTCGCCGATTCTCCTGCGATCCCAGAGCCCCTGCTCCGGGAGACCGGCTACCTGGCGCACCCCGTGTTCCACATGAACCGGGCTGAGTCCGAAATGATGCGCTACATGCGGCGCCTCAGCGACCGCGATCTCGCGCTGGACCGGGCGATGATCCCACTCGGTTCGTGCACGATGAAACTCAATGCCGCTGCCGAACTGGCGGCGATCACCTGGCCGGAGTTCGCGTCCCTGCACCCGTTTGCGCCGAGGGCTCAGGCCCGGGGCTACCGGGAACTGATCGACGACCTATCGGAGAAGCTGTGCGAGATCACGGGCTATGACGCGTTCACGATGCAGCCCAACTCGGGCGCGCAGGGCGAGTATGCCGGTCTGTTGACGATCAGGTCGTACCATGCGGCCCGGGGCGAAGACCGCGACATCTGCCTCATCCCGACGTCGGCGCACGGCACCAACCCCGCGTCCGCCGCGATGGCGGGCCTGAAGGTGGTCCCCGTCAAGTCGACATCCAACGGTGCCATCGACGTGGCCGACTTCGAGGCGAAGGCCGCCGAGGCGGGCGACCGGCTCGCCGCTGTGATGATCACCTACCCGTCGACCCACGGGGCGTTCGAAGACACGGTTCGCCGCGTCTGCGACATCACGCACGAGCACGGCGGTCAGGTCTACATCGACGGTGCCAACCTCAACGCGATGGTCGGTCTCGTCCGGCCCGGGGACATCGGCGGCGACGTCAGCCACCTGAACCTACACAAGACCTTCGCGATCCCGCACGGCGGCGGTGGGCCCGGCATGGGCCCGATCGGGGTCAAGGACCATCTCATCGCTCATCTGCCGACCGATCCCGGCACCGGCCAGGAGGGCGCGGTCTCGGCCGCACCGTTCGGTTCGGCCTCAATCCTGCTGATCTCCTGGGCCTACCTCGCGCTGATGGGCGGATCCGGGGTGACGCAGGCGACCAGAGCGGCGATCCTGAACGCGAACTACCTGGCCACCCGGCTGGAGGATGCCTACCCGATCCTGTACCGGGGCCACGGTGGACGGGTCGCGCACGAGTGCATCGTCGACCCACGCGGGTTCGCCGAGCACGGCGTGACGGTGGACGACATCGCCAAACGCCTTGTCGACCACGGCTTCCACGCCCCGACGATGTCGTTCCCGGTGCCGGGCACCCTGATGGTCGAGCCGACCGAGTCGGAACCGCTCGCCGAACTCGACCGGTTCGTCACCGCGATGCTCGACATCGCCCGAGAGGCCGACGACGTGGTGCAGGGGCGGATGGCAGCCGACGAGTCGCCGCTCCGCCGGGCACCGCACACGACGGAGGATCTGGTCGCCGAGTGGGACCGGCCCTACTCCCGGGAGGTCGGTTGCTTCCCGCCCGGATCGTTGCGCGTGGACAAATACTGGCCGCCCGTCGGCAGGGTCGACAACGCGTTCGGTGACCGCCACCTGGTTTGTGCCTGCCCGTCTTGGGAAGGCTCACCCGAGGCGTAGCCCGGGCCGGACGGCCCACGGGACCATGAAATGGCGCTCGGCCCGGCGAACTTAAGTTCGCCGGGCCGAGCGCTTCACGATCACCCTTCGGCCAGCGCCTTGGCCGCTTCGGTCACCTTCTCCTCGGCCGCGTCGACCTTCGCCTGGTAGGCTCCCAGGTCGCCCTCCTTGAGTGCCTCATCGGCACCTGCGAACAACGCTTCGGCCTCGTCGAGGAACGCACGGGCACGCTCCTCGGCCGTCTTGTCGGACGGCTCCTCCTCACCCGGCGGGCTGACAGAGCCCTGCTCATTTTCGCCGGTCGTGGCTCCCGCGTCGCCCTCGAATACCTGGTCAAGCGCTCCTTGCAGGCTGTCGTCGATGCCCAGCTGATCACCGAACCGGACCACGATGAACCTGAGCGCCGGATATGAGCCGGAGGTCTTGGTCTGCGTGTAGATGGGCTGGACGTAGAGCAGCCCGCCGCCCATCGGGAGGGTCAACAGGTTGCCGTAGATGGCGGTTGCGCTCGCCCCGTCCCGGTTGAACGGTAGAAGCCGTTCGGCCACCAAAGGGTTCGTGGAGATGAAGTTGAAGGTCTGGCCGGGGCCTGCAATCTGTTTAGCGTCGGAGAGTTTCAGCGCCCGCATGCGGCCGTAGTCGTCGCTGGTGGCATCGGAGTTGACGCCCATGTAGACGCTGAGGTTCTCGCGGTCCTTCGGCACGAAGACCGTGGTGTTGGCGAAGTGTGGGGTCGTGTCGCGCGGCCACCGGATCGTCAGGAAGTAGGGGGGCTCTTTGAGCCGATCCTGGCCGCCGTTGACCGGGTCGTTGGGCACCTGCCAGATGTCGGTCTGGTGGTACCAGGTGTTGGCGTTCTCGGTGTGGTAACGGCCGAGGATCTCACGCTGTGCCTTGAACAGGTCCTGCGGGTAGCGCAGGTGTTCGAGAAGCTGTTCGGGGATCTCCGACTTTGGGGTGACCATTCCCGGGAACACCTTCGACCAGGTCTGCAGGATCGGGTCCTGCTCGTCCCACTCGTACAGCTTGACTGAGCCGTCGTAGGCGTCGACAACGGCCTTGACCGAGTTGCGCACGTAGTTGACCTGCTGCCCCATCAGGGTACGGTCCGTCGACGTGCGGGAATCGGAGATCGCCTGGCTCCAGTCGACCCGCTGCGCGTTGGGGTAGGAGTCCGACGTGGTGTAGGCGTCGATTATCCACACGATCCGGCCGTTCACGACCGTCGGGTAGGGGTCGGAGTCGACCGTCAGCCAGGGGGCGGCCTCTTGGACCCGCTGGACCGGCACCCGGTCGTGCAACATCCGTGAGTCCTCGTTGACCCGTTCCGAGAGCATGAGGTTGATGTCCCCGAAGCGGATCGCGAAGGCTGCGCGGGTCAACAGGTTGCCGATCGGCACCCCGCCGTCGCCCTGATACGTGTAGAGCGACTCGGAGCGACCTTCGCCGCCCGACGGGGTATCCAGTTCGACCGGCGCCCTGTCATCGGGCGCGCCGACGACGACATAGTAGTCGCTGCGCTCCCCGAAGTAGATCCGCGGTTCGTGCTCTTCCAGCCTGCCGACGGTGGGGATGCCTCCCGAGAAGAACACCGGCTCACCGTTGGCGCCGCGCTGGTTGCCGTAGGCGGCGACCATGCCGTAGCCGTGCGTGTAGACCGTGCGACGGTTGTTCCACGTATCGCCGGATTCGACGGAGTTGAGGTCGAGTTCGCGGACGGCCACGACCGCGTCCGTCGCCTGGCCGTCGATGACGTAACGGTCGACGTCCAGCGTCGACGGGAACGTGTAGTAACCACGGACCTGCTGCAACTGTTCGAACGTGCGAGGCACGACCGCCGGGTCGATCAATCTGATGGCGGGAAGGGCTTCTGCGTCGGCGCGTAGCTGGCCGGCGGTTGCCGTGGTGGTCGCCTCGTAGTCCTCGATCTCGATGCCGTCGATGGCATAGGCGTAGCGTGTCGCCGCGATGTTGTTCGCGATGTAGGGCAGTTCCTTGTCCTGCTCGTCCGGCGTGACCCGGAAGCTCTGGATGAGCCACGGATACAGGCTCGACAGCAGGAGCATCGACACCACCAGCAGCGCGATTGAGGCGGCCGGCACCGACCAGCGCACCCTCCAAGCGTTGTAGAAGCAGGCCAATGCGCAGATCACGCAGATCGCCGCGATGATGGCGGCCACCGGCGCGCGGGTCTCCATGTCGGTGTAGCCCATGCCGGTGAACAGGGTGCTTTGCGTGATGTTCAGGCCGAACCGGTCGAGGACCACGTTGAAACCGAAGAGCAGGATGATCACGCCGAGCATGATCGACAGTTGCCGCTGGGCGGGGACGCTGGCGGATGTGTTCCCCTTTCCACGCAGCGCCGAGGCGTTGAGGGCACCGGTCAGGAAATGCACGCACAGCGCTGCGATGCCGCCGACGATCAGCGCGAAGAGAAGATACCCGCAGATGAACTGCAGCCAGGGCAGCGTGAACACGTAGAAGGCGGCGTCCAACCCGAAGTAGGGGTCGCTCTCCCCGAACGGCGTCGCGCTGGTCCACGCCAGGAAGACGTCGGCCTGGCCGAGAGCGGTGAGCCCGCCGAGCAGGCCGATCACGGAAGCCGGAATCGCCATCAGGAGTCGGGAGCGATGGTCCAGGACATCGCGCATCTGGACCAGGAACTCAGAGTCGAGGTTAGCGCGGCGGACCTTCGGGCGGAGCCGGTAGGCGATCACCATTGAGAAGAACACGATGGCGAACATCACGATGCCGAACCCGAACAGCAGGCCGATCTGGGCCGCGAGGCGCGTGGTGAAGACCGTCTGGAAGTCTATGCTGCGGAACCAGAGGTAGTCCGTTGCGACCCTTGAAGCGATTATCGCCAGGATCACCAGCGCACCCACGACCAGCACCGTCCACAGCAACGGGGATCTGCGGGTGGGAGCATCCAATTCTTCGGTGGTCATGAGTCCACGCTCCTGAACGTGTCGAGCAGTGCATCTGCGAGGCCTGGTACCAGGTCTTCGGCACCGAGCAGTTCGGACGGGTCGCTGACAAGCCTGGCCAGGCCGTGCCTTTCGCCTTCGCGAAGCACCCCGACGACGACCCGGACATCGGTCTTCTCCGGGTGCTTCGCGACGAACTCCGCGGCAGCCTCCGGATCCTCTGGCAGCTGGTCTTCGTATTTCGGGGGCAGGAAGGCGCGCTCGAGCGCGATCGCGCAGCCCTCGACGGTCTC
The DNA here is from genome assembly GCF_900141915.1 of Tessaracoccus bendigoensis DSM 12906. Taxonomy (GTDB): domain Bacteria; phylum Actinomycetota; class Actinomycetes; order Propionibacteriales; family Propionibacteriaceae; genus Arachnia; species Arachnia bendigoensis. The sequence continues at coordinate 10,977 of NZ_FQZG01000063.1, forward strand.
GGGCCAGAAGATGGTGCCGAGCCTTTCGAACAGGTTCTCGGTGGCATGGAACTCGTCCTGCTCGATGGCGGTGAGTGCGTCTGGGGCCGTCTCGGGGATCCGACCGCGCAGCTGCGGTTCGACCTCTAGCAGCGTGGTGGTCGTCACCAGGGCGAACAGCCTCGCCGGTTGGTCCCAACCTGCGGACGAGACGTGTCGTTCCACATCCATCAGGCAGGCAATGAGTCTGGACGGGTCAGCCACAGGTAGGCACCTCCGAGGTGTTTCCTTCGTTGATGAGTTGCAGCGCAGAGATGGCGTCCTTCAAGGTCGCCACCTTCACGAGCGTCATGGGGGTCGTCAGGTCGCCGAGGTCGGAGCAGTTGTCTTCAGGCACCAGGAACACGGTCGCAGCGTCGCGCTCCGCACCTTTGACCTTCTCCCGGATGCCGCCGATGGCTCCGACGACACCTTGAGGGTCGATCGTCCCGGTACCGGCGACTGTGGCTTCTCCGACCAGTTCCCGGTCGGTGAGTAGGTCGTAGATCCCCAGTGCGAAGATGAGCCCTGCGCTCGGCCCGGTGACGGCAGGGTCGACGCCGAACTCCACCTGGGGCGTGAACCGGTAGCCGGTTCCGACGTCGATTCCGTCGCTGACCTTTCCGGACTCGCCCGAGGCGAGCGTGATCACCGCCGTGACCTCCTGGTCCTCACGCAGCACCATGAAGGTCACCTCGTCGCCGGCGACGTGCTGACCGAGGATGGCCATGACCTCCTGCTGCGAGGCCACCTCAAGCCCGTTGACGCTCTTGATCAGGTCGCCCGGTTTGAGCTTGTCGGCCGCCGGCCCGGACCGCGAAACCGAATCGACCCGGGGCATGTCGGTGACCGGTATGACCGCCGCCCTGAGGGCCGCGACCGTCGCGTCGGTGCGCGAACTGTCCATCATCGCGATGGCGTCGCTCTCCACCTGCTCGACCGACTTGCCCGGGGGATAGACAACCTCACGGGGCATCGCATCCGAGTCGGCACCCACGTGGACCACGAGAGCCTCCGGGAGGCTGAGGCTGGCATCGACGCGGGTCGTGGAGACAGTGGTCATCAGCAGTTGCCCGCTGGTCGGGTACGTCGTCGCATCCGTGATGCCGATGACCGGCTTGTCGTCACGGGTTCCGAGGACGTCGATCGTCTGCCCGGGGCGCCTGGCCACGTACGGCACAGGCACGACGACGAGGGAGACGGCAAGGAGCGCGAAGAGGAGGGACGACACTATCGCCATCGCATTGCGCGACACACCCAGCTCCCTTCCTGCGCCAGACCGTGGGTTCACCCTAGCAAGGCTCCGCAAAGCCCACCGCCACGCATTCGCGCTTGGCTTGCCCGATGCGGGAGAATGGAATGGACAAGGAGGAACCTGATGTCCAACAACCCGTTCGATTTCGAACAGCTGCGCAGGATGCTCGAGCAGCTGGGGCTCGGTAACGCCGAGGACCTCAACCTGGAGCAGCTCATCGCGCAGGTCAACCGTCTCCAATCCTCCGGCGGTTTCGCGTTCGGAATGACGAACGCGGATCTGGACCCGGATGCCGCATGGCGCACCACGGTGACCGCGGCGAAGCAGTTGGCGGCCGAGGCGGGCGGTGATCCGGCAGTTCCCGAGCATGAGCAGAACGCGGTGAGGGATGCAGAGCGGCTGGCCCAGTCCTGGCTCACCCCGGTTGTCACCTTCGCCGAGACGGGTCTGCCCGGACAGGCCATGACCCGCTCGCAATGGCTCGATGCGACCAGTGACGGATGGAGGTCGGTCATCGAGCCGATCATCGACGGTCTGGCCGGTGCGCTGCAACGAGGCACCGCCGTTGACGATGAAGACGACGCGATGCAGGGCATGGCACAACTGCTCGGCCCCATGATGAAGTCTTCCGCATCTCTGATCTACCGGGACCGCCTGAAGCGTGAGTTGGCCAACCTCGCGGGCGACATCCTCACCGGCACCGAAAGCGGGTTCAACCTGCTCGGTTCCTCGGGGGTCGTGATCCTGCCCACGAACGTTGCGGCTTTCACGCGAGACCTGGATGTCGACGACTCCGATGTGGTGCTGTATCTGTTGCTCCGGGAGGCGGCCCGTGAGCGGCTCTTCCATGCCGTCGGCTGGTTGTCGCCGCAGCTGAGCGCACTCCTCGCGCACTATTCACGTGAGATCACCATCGATTTCGAGGGCATCGCAAGCCAGTTCCAGCCCGAGAACTTCGAGAACATGTCAATCGAGGACGTGGTCGCTGTCGGGGAGTCGGTGCGCGGTTCGTTCTTCCAGCCCGCCAGCACCCCAACGCAGTTGGAGATCCTGGAGCGTCTCGAAACCCTTCTGGCTCTGGTTGAGGGCTGGGTCGATCATGTCGTGGCCAGGGCAACCGCTCCTTGGATGCCGCACGCGGCCACCCTGGATGAGATCATCAACCGCCGTCGCGCCTCCGCCACCCCGGTGACGGGCGTGTTCTCGGAACTCATCGGGCTCGACCTGCATCCGCGTCTGGTGCGCGACGCCCGCAACCTCTGGGCCGCGGTGGAGCACGAACGGGGGCTGGATGGCCGGGACGCCGTCTGGCGACACCCGGATCTCCTCCCGACGAAGAAGCATCTGGCCGACCCGTTGTCGTTCACCGGGGGCCAGGATGTGGCGGACCCGAGCGACGACGACTTCGACCAGGAACTGCGCAAGCTGCTGGGAGACTGAGCGGCGGCGCTTTGGCGCCCTTGACGCGGCTCCTACGGGCACGACAGACTGCCAGGGTGTCCCGGATGCCCGGTTCGCAGGGGAAGGCGGATCGGGCATCCGGGACTCTCGTGAGCGGCATGTCAAGGCTTAAGTGACTTGCCACACGGTTAGAGTGGTCACGACTCCGCTGATCCTCAGCGGGCATGAAGGAGGAAACATGGCTACGGAGACCTGGGAAGGCTCGTTCTACTGCGTCAAGTGCAAGGAGAAGCGCGACGCGTCGGGCGAGGTCGTCGTCAACGACAAGGGCACGAGGATGGCCAAGGGCAAGTGCCCGGTGTGCGGAACCAACCTCAACCGCATCCTCGGCAAAGCCTGAGCAGCGACTCTCGGGGGCGATGGGAGCGATCCCGTCGCCCCATCGTTGTCTGTACGTGGTTCGTTGTTGTCCGTGATCCACAGGTCGTTGCCCATCAGGGCTCCCCTGGCCAATGCTGACTGCCATGCACTCAGGAGCCGACGTTCGCGTCGTGGGCGCTCAGCACCGCACCACGGTGGTGGCCCGCGCGCTGGCCACGGGCGGGTTGCACTGCCGGTGTCTCACCCCGGGGGAAGCCACCCGCCGCCCCGGGAGCATTCTCGGGGCACACATCATCGTGTGGGCATTCCCGCCGGGGTCACACCCCACGATCGAGGCCGAAGGATATGCGTCCGGGGCAATCGGATGCTATGCCCATTGGGGCTCGGAGAGCGCCGAGGTCGGTCCAATCACCGTCGAAGGAGCAGGGCCGTGTCCGGCCTGCCTGCACGCCTCGCCCGCCGAACCGGGCGACCATACCGATCCGCTCCTCGGCATGTGGGCCGCCGCCCTGGCCGCCCTCCAGTGTGACGCTCTGCTGCGCACCGGGCGCAGCGAGTTGATCGGCGCCAGTTGGAGGTGGCGGCTCGGGGCGCCGGGGCTGGCATTGGCGAGGTGGCCAGGTCGGTGCGACTGCCGGGCGGTCGAGTGCGGTCAGCTCTGATGCCGGGAGATGACCTCCAGCACGCCGTCTCCGTACCTGTCGACCTTGGTTCGCCCGATCCCCGGCAGCCTCAGAAGGTCCGCCTGATCGGAAGGTACCGATTCCGCGATCGCCTGCAGCGTCGCGTCGGTGAACACCACGAACGCAGGCACGCTGGCCTCATCCGCCACACTCTTGCGCCATGCACGCAGGGCTTCGAAGAGCTCCTCATCGTAGGCGACCTCACAGCCCAGGTGGCGGTTCAGCTTCCGCTCGCTGGCGCTGTGGAGCAGTTCGCCGCAGACCCGGCACCTGCGCGACTTCGACGAGGTGGGCGACTTCGCCTGCCGCCGTCCGACGGTTGCGGGCCCGGTGACCTGGTCGGCTATGAACCGTGACCTCGTCGAGTTGCCCCGCGACGCGGACCAACTGACCCTCAGTTCGCGCTTGGCGCGGGTGAACCCGACGTAGAGCAGCCTCCGCTCCTCGGACAGGCCGGGCTCCTCCTGGCTGAGCACGAACGGAATCAGCCCCTCCCGCACGCCGATGACGGCCACGCGATCCCATTCGAGACCTTTCGCGGCGTGCAGCGTCGACAACGTGACCGCGGACGCGACCGGGCTCGACTGCCAACTCGCCCGTTCCTGCAGCCAGGCCGAGGCCTCCTGCACCGTCCAGGATTCACGGCTTCCGGCCTCGTCGAGAAGCATGCTGCGCAGCGCATCAAGAGACTCCCAACGTTCCCGCTGCCGCCCCTGCCCACTCGGGGCCTGCGGTTTCCAACCGAGGTCCGAGAGCACCGAGGCCATCGCCTCTGCTGGTGGGGACTCTGACGCGCGTTCCGCGGCGCGCGTGAACCCGAGCACCGCCTGCCGCACCTCCGCCCGGTCGTAGAAGCGTTCCGTGCCGCGCACCGTGTAGGGCACGCCCGCCTCGGTCAGCGCAGCCTCCAGCGCCGGCGCCTGAGCGTTGATGCGATACAGCACCGCCAGCTCAGACCATGCGGTTCCTTCGGCGTGTGCAGCCTTCATCCAGGCCGCGACGCCGACCGCCTCCGAGCGTTCGTCAGACTCCCCCTGGAAGGACGGGACGGGCCCGGCCGGGCGTGTCGCCCGCAGCGCCGTCGGCCCGCCATCGCGGACCCGCAGCACCCGGTTCGCCGATGCGATGATCTGCGGGGAGGAACGGTAATTCCGCACCAGGCGGACGCTCTCGGCGCCGGGGTGTTCGGCCGCGAACCCGAGCAGGTAGGCCGCATCGGCCCCCGCGAAGGAGTGGATCGCCTGGTTGGGGTCGCCGACGACGCACACGTCGTCTCGTCCATCAACCCAGAGCGAGATGAGCCGGTGTTGCAGCGCGGAGACGTCCTGGTACTCGTCGACCACGAAATGGCGGTAGGTGCCACGGATCTTGTCTGCGATCCCCTGGTGTTGGGTCAACAGGACGGCGTTGCACATCAGGATGTCGTTGAAATCGACGGTGCCTTCGGTCAGCTTCTGCTTCTCGTAGTGCGCCATGACCGCCGAGACCTGCTCGGCCGTGGCACCGTTGACCGAGCGCCGGGTCGCGACGTCCGGGTAGAGCGCCGGGCTCACGTTGCTGGTCTTGGCCCAGGAGATCTCGGTGTCGAGGTCACGCACGAGCGCGGTGTCGGACGACCCGAGGACGTGATGCGCCGCCCTGGACACGAGACCGAAGGTGTTCTCGGCAACCCGGGGGAACTCCACCCCGTAGGCCTGAGGCCAGAAGAACTGGCATTGCCGCAGCGCCGCCGAATGGATCGTGCGGGCCTGAGCGGCCCTGACCCCGAGTGTGGCGAGCCGGGAGCGCATCTCACCGGCCGCCCTCGTGGTGAACGTCACGGCAAGGGTCGCCGCAGCCTCGTAGCGGTGGACGCGCACCGCGTGGGCGATCCGGTGCGTGATCGCCCGCGTCTTACCCGTGCCCGCACCCGCCAGGACCACTACCGGATGCTCCAGGGCCGTCGCGACGCGGCGCTGTTCGGGGTCGAGGGCATCGAGGGTCGGATCGCTCACATGACCCATTGTGGTCGTCACCACCGACACATCACCAACCCGGAGTGTCGGGGACGCCCACTAAGGTGTCTGCTGTGATGGGGAACGGACGTGGTGAGGGCATCGTGCAGGGCCGCCGATGGTCCGACCTGCTCGACCGGCTAGCCGAACAGCTACGACAGTTGCCCGCTGACCCCTTCAAGTTGTCCCGGGTGGTGGTGTCGTCGGCTGCCACCGGCAGGATCGTGGGCCAGGAGGTCGCGGCCCGGCTGGGCATCTCCGCCGGCATCTCGTACCCGCCCCCTGAGCGGTTGATGGCGGAGCTCGCCGAACGCGCCGGGGTTGCCAGGGACCGTTCGCGTTGGCTGGGGACCCCACTCGACCTGGCCACCTGGGAGGCGATCGACGCCCTTGCCTCGGAGCATCCCGTGCTCGCCCGCGCCGCCGACGGCACCGGCAGCCGACGCGCCACCGCCGGCAGGCTGGCCCGGCTACAGCGTTGGTACGTCAATGTCGCGCCCGACCTGATCGCGGCCTGGCTCCACGGTTCGGACACCGGGGCCGACGGAGCGCCGCTCCCCGAACGCTGGGCGTGGCAGCCGGCGCTGCTGCGCGCCACGGTCGATGCCCTGGAGGTCGACCCGCTCGAGACCCTCGCCGCCATCGTCGAGGCGGCCTCCGTCGATCCGACGCCGACCATCCTGTTCGCCGTGGACGACCTCACCACCCCACAGCAGAAGGTGGTCGAGGCGTTGCCGGGTCTCACTGAGATCGCAGCCGATGAAGCCGTCGACGGCCCCCGCGCCGAGGTCGACGTGGCGTTACACGACTCGCACGGGCCCGCCCGGCAGGTGGAGGTGCTCCGCGACGAACTCACCAGGGCCTTCGAGGCCGACCCCACCCTTGAGCCCCGGCAGGTCGCGATCATCTGCCCCAGGCCCGAACGCTACGCGCAACTGCTGGACGCGGCCTTCTCCCCCGCCACGGACGGCGCCCACCCCGGGCGCGGCCTGCGGGTCCAACCGGTGGCGCGTCAGTCGGGCAACCCGACGCTGGTCCTCCTGGCCACGCTGTTGCGGTTGGGTGAGCTTCGCGCCTCCGCGAGCCAACTGGTCGATCTCCTCCTCGAAGAACCCATCGAGCACCGCTGGCTGCTGGACGACAGGCAGGCCATCATCGAACTGGTCGGCGGTGCGGGCGTCCATTGGGGCATGGACGCCGACCACAGGGCGGTGTTCGCCCTCGACGGGCTCGCGCAGAACACCTGGCTCCGCGGGCTCGACCGGCTGCTGATCGGGCTGTCCGTGGCCCCCGGCCACCACGGTGGCCTCGCTCTTGCCGGTGCCGATGTGGTCGAGTCGTCAGACCTTCAGACGGTCGGCGCGCTATGTGAGATCGTCTCGCGGTTGCGGCGCCTGGTCGCGCAGACGGCGGTCCCGGCGACCATCCCAGAGTGGGTCGCGCGCTCCCGCTCGGCGATCTCGGATCTGCTGGGCTGCCCGCAGGATGAGCAGTGGCAACTGATGCACGCCCATACGGTCCTGACCCGCCTCGAGAACGACCATCTCGGAAGCGGGACCCTTCTCACCCGCGGCGAATTCGCGCACCTGCTTACCGGGTCACTCACCTCTGCGAGGGCCAGGGTCGCGGCCGGCAACGGCTCGCTGATGGTAGCTCCGTTGGGTGAGCTCCGCCACGTCGAGCACCGCCTGGTCGCGCTGCTCGGCGTCACCGACGACGTGGTGCCCGGCGGCTCCGGGCAGCTGCCCGACTCGGTCGACCTTGGCGGGCTGGTTCCGGACCAGCGCCAACTCCGCCTGCAACAGTTACTCGGTCACGCCCGCTCGGCCCCGAAGCTCGTCATCGTCAGGCAGGCCTATTCACAGCGCTCGAACGACCCGGTGCCTGCCCCTGCGGCGATCAGCTGGCTGCTGGAGGAGTTGGGGGTCGCCCCCGAACCCATCCGACACCCGCCGACCGCCAGTTCGGAAGCCAACTACGAGGGCTCCCCGAGCTTCGATCCGGCGGGCCACGCCGGGGCCCTCGCCCGGCGTCAGCTGACGTCGAGGGCCGCACCGGTCGACACCGCCCGCACGAAGCGGCGCCGCCAGGCCCTCACCCGCCCGGTCGGCCGGGCTCCCCAGCAGGTCACGCTCGGGCAGCTGGGCCGTTTCCTGGCCGACCCCGCAAAGGCCTTCCTCAGGTCAGCGGTGAACCTCCCGTTGTACTCCGAGCCCGAGCTCGCCGACGAGATGCCTCTGGGGCTCAGCGGGCTCTCGCAGTGGCAGGTCGTCAACAGCCTGCTCGATGCGCTGAAACAGGACAGGCCCCTCGACTCGGTGATCCGCAGGCTCCTCGGCGACGAGCAGCTCCCCGCCGACGAGATCGGCCGCTCGGAGTTCAACCGGGCCCGCGAACAGGCCGAGAAGCTCTGGGCCGAAGCGAGCGGGGCGTGGCACGCGGACGTCGTCGACGTCCCCGTCGACCTTCAGTTCGACCTCCCAGTGCTCGGGCAGCTCAGGCTGATCGACGAGGTGCGCTGCCGCGGGGGGGCCAGCATCTCGGTCACGCCGAGCCACGGCCTGGACAAGCTGATCCCACCTTGGCTGGAGTCCCTCGCGCTGACCGCCTCGGGAACACCCACCCCCGGCCGCCTGTTCCGACTGATAAAGGACCCGACCAACTACCGATCACAGATCGTCGACACCCGCACCGTCGGGCAACCCGACCCCGGAGCCGCCATGACACGGCTTTCGACGGTGCTGCGCGCCTACGTGCTGGGGCAGTACCGGCTCATCCCGGCCCCGGCGACAGCCGCGATCCGCTACGCCGACGACGTGGGCCGCTCCCGGCTGGACGCGAGGCAGTGGCGCGGGGCGCCCGGCTACCGTCACCCGAAGGTGGACAGGTTCGGGCCGGCCTGGGCCCTGTTCTACGACGACGAGGTCGCCGAGCTCTTCACCGACCGGCCGAACCCCGAGGACCCTACCAACGGCCAGGAGAGCGCGTTCGGTGCCTGGGCCGTGGCGCTGTACGGCGATCTGCTTGGGGGCAACTGATGCAGCCCTTCGACCTGACCGGGCCCCTGCCCGCCACCACGACGCTGCTGGAGGCCAGCGCCGGCACCGGAAAGACTTTCGCGATCGCCGCCCTGACCACCCGGTTCCTTGCCGAGCGCGACGATCTCGACATCACCGACCTGCTCCTGATCACCTTCGGCAACCACGCGGCCGCCGAGCTCCGCGGCCGCGTGTTCGCCAGGCTGCAGCAAGCCCTGCGGTACCTCGACGCCCACCTCTCGGGATCGCCCATTGCCGGGGACCCCATTACCGGGAAGATCGATGAGGTGGACGTGCTGCTCGCCTCGACCGACGCCACGGTGCGCCGTCAGCGGATCGCGGCCGCGCTCGAGCGCTACAACGAGGCCACCATCACCACCACGCACGCCTTCTGCGAGTCGATGCTGCGTGAGCTCGGGGTGCTGGCGGGCTGGGACCCCGATGAGACCGTCGGGCCCGACGACCGGGAACTCGTGCGCCAGTGCGCCGCCGACACCTTCCTGCGTCTCCACAGGGCCGACCCGACGCCGCCGTTGACGCCGCTCGAGGCGATGGACGTCGGGATCGCGGCCTGTGAGACGGCGCTGCCGCTGCTGCCGGGCGACGGCCCCCGGCGCGAGTTTGCCGAAGCCGTGCGCGAACTCTACGCGGCCAGGAAACTCACGGAATCCCGCTGCACCTTCGACGACGTGATCGCCCGGCTCCGTCAGGCGCTCGAGGACCCCCGCACCGGCGCGCTGGCCCGCGCGGAGCTCGCCGCGCGGTTCCCCGTCGTGCTGGTCGACGAGTTCCAGGACACCGACCCGGAGCAGTGGGAGATCATCGAGCGGGCCTTCGTGGGCCGGGGCCGTCCGACCATCCTGATCGGCGACCCGAAGCAGTCGATCTACGGCTTCCGGGGCGCCGATCTCGGCAGCTACCTCCGAGCCAGGGAGGGCGCCGAGGTCTTCACCCTGGCCACCAACTTCCGCAGCGACACGCCACTGGCGGAGGGTGTGGTGAACCTGTTCGGGGACGCGGAGCTCGGCTCGGCCGAGGTAAAGGTGACACCGGTCACCGCGACGCATCCGGCCAGGCTGCTGCTGCCCACCTCCGAGCGGTTGTGGCTGCGTCGGGCGGCAAAGGACGACCTCGACTCGGTCGACCCGGAAACCGCCATCGAGAACGACCTGGTCCACCAGCTCCGCAACCTGCTCACGCACTCCCGGCTCACCACCGACGACGGGGCCGAGCGCGCGCTGCGCCCCGACGATATCGCCGTGCTCACCCGCACCACCGCGAGGGCCCGCGACATCCGCGCGACCCTCAACCGCGCGGGGCTACCAGCCGTCCTCACCGGCAGCCAGTCGGTGTGGCAACAGGAATCGGCCGACGACTGGCACGGGTTGTTGCGGGCGATGGCCGAGCCGACCCAGTCGAACATCCGCTTGGCCGCCCTCAGCCCCCTGATCGGTTCGCAGCTCGACGACCTGCTCGACCCCACGAGCCGAGAGCCCGCGAGGGTGAGCACCCTCGTCCGGGAGCTCGCTCGCGCCTTTGACGTGGGAGGCGCCGGGGCCGTCGTGACGGTGCTGCGCTCCCGCACGGCCCTCGACGCGAGGGTGCTGGCCGAGCCGGACGGCGCCCGCCGGTTGACCGATCTGCTGCACATTGCCGAACTGCTCGACGCCAGTGGGGCGGCGTCGCTGCCCCGGCTGATCAACGTGATCGGCGACCGCCGCGCCATAGAAGAAGACGCCGACTCCATCCGGATCGAATCAGACGACGAGGCGATCCGGGTGATGACGATGCACGCCGCGAAGGGCCTGGAGTTCCCCGTCGTGTTGCTCCCGGAGACCGGCGGTAGCCAGGCGAGGATCAACCGGCCGTTCTCGGTGATCGAGGGCCACCGGCGCCACCTGTACGTGGGCCCGAGGCCGGACTGGCGCGATGAGATCGCCAAGGATGTCAAACGGCAGAGCGTCGAGGAGGAGCTGCGCCTGTTCTACGTCGGTGTCACACGGGCCAGGCATCTGAGCATCGCCTGGCACATCAGCGACGACTCCCACCGGAGCAGCGACGGGCCGCTCAGTCGGCTGTTGCTGAGGCACGGGTGGCGCCATCGCCGTGGCGAGGCGTCGGCCCTGCTGAAGATTCCCCTCGTGCATGACTCACGGCTCGACGAATCCTGGCCCGCCCCTGCGGTCGCCGCCGCGGTGGAACTGCCCGGGGCCCTGCCGCTCGCACGGCTGCACCGCGAGGTCGACCGGACGTGGCGCCGCACCTCCTACTCCGGCCTCACCCAATCTCTGCACGAGACCTCGCTTCGGGTCGTGACCGATGAGGCCGCGGAACTGGATCTGCCCACCGCAGCCTCTACCGCGCCCGGGCTGGAGGCGCCCTCGCCCATGGCCGGGCTTCCGGCCGGCACCGGTTTCGGCACCCTTGTACACGCCGTGCTTGAACGGCTGGACTGGTCCCCCGCGGCGCTTCCCGGCAGCGCCTCGGCACTGCTGAACGAGCTCGGGCCCGCCAACGGGCTCGACGGCGAACAGTCGTCCCGGCTCGCCGAGGCCCTGGTCGAGGTCTGCCGCACGCCGCTGCACCCCCTGACGGGTCTCGCCTTGTCCGAGCTTCCGACCTCGTCCCGGCTCCCCGAGCTCGATTTCGACCTGCCGCTGGCCGACTCGGGCTCCCCTGCCACCCTTGCCGACCTCGCCGCCCTGCTCGCCGAGCATCTTCCCGCGGACCATCCGCTGGCCGCTTACCCCTCGCGGCTCGCCTCCTCCGAGGCGGCGTCGGAGGTCCTCAACGGGTTCCTCACCGGCTCGATCGATGCCGTGTTGAGGCTCCCGGACGGCCGATTCATCGTCGTCGACTACAAGACGAACCGGCTCAGCTCCACGGCCGCGGAGCCGTTGACGCTCGGCCACTACACGGCGCCCGCGATGGCCGAAGCCATGATGCAGGCGCACTATCCGCTGCAGGCGATCCTGTACTGCGTCGCGCTGCACCGCCACCTCGGGTTGCGGCTTCCCGGCTACGTCCCCGCGACACACCTCGGGGGGGTCGGGTACCTGTTCCTCCGCGGCATGGCCGGCCCCGGGACACCCGTGCTGGACGGGGCCAGCTGCGGGGTGTTCGGTTGGTTCCCGCCCGCCGCCCTGGTGCTCGCCGCCTCCGAACTGCTGGGAGGCCACCGTGCCTGAGCTGCCGATCGCCGCCACCGGGACGCTTCTGAGGTTCGCCGAGGGCGGCATGCTCCAACTGATCGACTTCCACCTGGCCCGACGCCTGGGCCAACTCTCCGGCGAGACCGATCCCGACGTCGTCCTCGCGTTCGCCCTTGCCGTGCGCGAACTGCGGCTGGGATCGGTGTGTGTGGACCTCTCCACTGCCGCCGAGCGGCTCCAGCCGGAGGCCGATCTGGACGACGGCGACACCGCGCCTGCCGATGCGGCGCTGCCGTGGCCCGAACCGGGTCCGTGGCTGCGAAGGGTGGCCGACTCCCCCGCCGTCGGCCGATCTGCCGAGGTTGAGGCCCCGTTCCGGCTGGATGGCAACCTCCTCTACCTCGACCGGTACTGGCGGCAGGAGCGGGGCCTCGCCGACCTGTTGCGGGAGCGCAGCAGATCGACGATCGACCCGGTCGAGGTGGTGTTCGGGGAAGGCGAAAGGCTCGACGAGCACCAGCGGGATGCGGTGAGGGCGGCACTCAGCCACCTCACGACCGTGATCACTGGCGGCCCCGGCACCGGCAAGACCACGATCGTGGCGCGTCTCCTGGCGGCTCTGTCCGATGCGGAGCCGAGGGTGGCGCTGTGTGCGCCCACCGGGAAGGCGGCCGCACGGCTGCTGCAAGGCGTCGGCGGCGCGACCGGCAGGGTGTGGGGCGGCACGCTCCACAAGCTCCTCGGCCTCCGGCCTCGTTCGTCGGCCACCGAGTTCGGCCCTGGCAATCCCCTTCCCTATGACGTGGTCGTGGTCGACGAGACCTCGATGGTGTCGCTGGAGTTGATGGCCACCCTCCTCGGCGCGCTCTCGCCGCGGACCCGGCTGATCCTCCTCGGCGACCCGCACCAGCTGCGCTCCGTCGAGGCGGGCGCCGTCCTGGCCGACATCGAGAACGCCGACGACCTGCTCACCGAGCCCGGGGGTCGCCTGGCGAGGCTGCACACCAACTACCGGTCGAACGCCGAGATCAACTTCCTGGCCGACGCGATCCTGGAAGGCGACGCCGACGCCGCCCGGGCCGCGATCGAGGGTGCGGTCAGCATCGAACTGATCGGGTTCGCGGGCGAGGCCGACCCCACTGGGCTGCCCACCGTCCGGCATGACACCTTGTCAACGGCCACTTCGGTGAGGGGGTGCGCCTTGGCGGGCGACGGCGAGGGCGCGAACCGGGCGCTCGACGGCCACCGGGTGCTGTGCGGTCACCGGGAGGGCCCGTTCGGCGTCGCGCACTGGGCGCGCGCGATCCGTTCCTGGCTCGGCACCGAGCTGGACGACTACGGCTACGACACGCGCCACTATCCCGGCCAGCCGTTGCTGATCCAGCGCAACAGCGACCTGTTCAGTAACGGCGACACCGCCGTCGTGGTACGTCGACCCGACGGCGAGCTGGAAGCGGTCGTCGAGCGCCCCGACGGCGCGCTGTCGGTGGCCCCGGCGCTGCTCGACGACGCCACCGACCTGCACGCCATGACGATCCACAAGAGCCAGGGCAGCCAGTTCGAGCGCGTCTCGGTCGTGCTGCCGCCTCCTGGCTCGCCGCTGCTCACCCGCGAGCTGCTCTACACCGCGGTGACCAGGGCGAAGGCCGGCCTCAGGCTGTACGGCTCCTGGGAGGCGTTCGTGGAGGCGGTCGAGACTCCGGTGCGGCGTGCGAGCGGGCTGGCCGGCGGATAACTGCGCCCAACGAGGGATTCTGCCAAATCCGGCCTCCCGGAGGGCATCTCCCGCACTTATCCGCCAAGCGGGCGGGCTACTTCGACCGCACCGACGCGATCGCGCCGGCGACCCGGTCGAGGTTCCCGGTGTTCAACGCGGCCACGCACATGCGGCCCGAGTCGAGGCCGTATACGGCGTGCTCGGTGCGCAGCGCGACCATCTGGTCCTTCGTCAGGCCCGAGTAGCTGAACATTCCCAGTTGCCCGGCGATGAAACCCATGTCCTGGATCCCGCGGGCCGCTAGCCCGTCCACGAGGACTTGGCGAAGCTCCTTGATCCGGGACCGCATGCCACCCAGTTCGGTTTCCCAACTGGCCCGCAGGTCGGGGTCGGTCAGCACGGTGGCCACGAGGGCGGCGCCGAGGGTCGGCGGGTTCGAGTAGTTGGTGCGGATCGTGATCTTCAGCTGCGAAAGGACGCGCTTGGCGGAATCTGCCGACCCGAGCACCACCGAGAGGGAGCCGATCCGCTCACCGTAGAGGCTGAAGGACTTCGAGTACGAGGTGGAGAGCAGGAAGTCCTGGCCCGACGCGACGAACTTGGCGACGACGGCGCCGTCTTCGGCGATGCCGAACCCGAAGCCCTGGTAGGCCATGTCGAGGAACGGCACCAGGCCGCGTTCGTCGAGCACCGCGACGATCTGGTCCCACTGCTCAAGGCTCAGGTCGTAGCCGGTCGGGTTGTGGCAGCAGGCGTGCAGCACGACGATCGTGCCCGGCTCTGCCGCGCGGAGGTCTTCCAGCAGCCCGTCGAAGTCGATGCCCTTGGCCTCGGGGTCGTAGTAGCGGTAGGCCTCGACCTTGAAACCCGCCCGCGTGAACAGCGCCCGGTGGTTCTCCCAGCTCGGGTCCGAGATCAGCACGGTGGCTTCGGGATCCAGCTGGTGCAGGAGGTCGGCTCCGACCTTGAGCGCACCGGTGCCGCCGAGGCTCTGCACCGTCGCGACCCTGGCGTCTGCCAGCACCTGCGCCTCCGTCCCGAAGATGAGGCCACGGACGGCCTCGCGGAACGCTGGCATGCCGTCGATGCCGAGGTAGGACTTCGGCTTGCGCTGCGCGACGAGTCGCTCCTCTGCCTCCCGCACCGATGCCATAAGCGGCAGCTTGCCGTCTTCGCCGAGGTAGACGCCGACGCCGAGGTTGACCTTCTCGGGGCGAGCGTCTGCGTTGAAGGCCTCGGTGAGGCCGAGGATGGGATCGGCGGGGGCGAGTTCGGCGCGGTCGAACAGCGACATGTGAGGTTCCTCTCGTTCGGGCCCCAAGCTTAGCCGGAATCCGCTGGGCGGCAGTTCAGGCCGGTCACCGCTCCTCGAACCAGGCTCTCCGGAGCTTTTGGCACGCGGCGACACCGTCTGCATTATCGACGGAGGAGAAGGCGCTCTCGGCTTTGTCGAGGCTGATCCGCGCGGCCGAATCCTCATCGGCAAAGTGCTGAAGTTGCGCTATCCGGATTGCCGCGAATCCGATCGAGAATGGCTCCTGGATGCTCTCGAACACCGGGAGCGCTTCCAGCCACAGCGAGAGGGCCTCAACCACCTGCCCCTGCCGAGCGAGGATGTCAGCGATCTTGCCCATCGTGACCGCCCGCGACCGGGTATCCCCAATCCGCTCATACACCGGCAACT